>CAIPVK010000237.1 GCA_903868455.1 uncultured Opitutia bacterium | reverse complement strand
GCGGCTTCGGCGGCTTCGGCACCTCCGCTCCCGCGCCCGCGGCCCCCGCCGCCCCGGCTCCGGCCGCTCCCGCGACCCCGGCTCCCGCGGCCCCCGCCGCCCCCGCTTCCGGCTCCTCGCTCGCCGCGCCCGAGGGCGGCTTCGGCGGCTTCGGCTCCGGCCAGCGCTGATCGCGGACGATGCAGTTCAAGGCCGAGCCCTTGGGTGAGCCCGGAGGTTTCCTCCGGGCCACCCTGCTCGTGCCCTTCCTCGTCGCCATCCTGACGACCTTCGGGCTGATCGCGCTCTTCAGCGCGGGCTACTCGATGTCGCTCAAGGAGCCGCTCGCCGCGGTCACGCGCCAGCTGCTCTACGTCCCCGTCGCCGCGCTCGCCGGCTGGCTCGCCTGGCGGGTCGACCTCGACTGGCTGCGCGCGAACCGACGGTATCTCCTCTGGGGCGTCATCGCGCTCCTCGTCCTCGCCCGCGTCCCCGGCGTCGGGCGCATGGTCAACGGCTCGTGGCGCTGGATCGACTTCGGGATCTTCCGCCTGCAGCCCTCCGACCTCGCCAAGGTCGTGCTCGTCCTGCTCGTCGCCGACGCCGTGGCCCGCAACCAGCGGCACATGCTGCCGATGGCCGGCCCCTTCTGGCGGTTCTCCGACCGTCCGCCCTATGTCCTGACGCGCGAGGCCTGGGTCGACCTGCGCGACGGCTTCTGGGCGCCGATGCGCTGGGCGCTCCTGCTCTGCGGGCTCATCGCGCTCGGACCCGACCTCGGCACCATCGTCCTCTGCGGCACCGTCGCGCTCGCCATGGTCATGGTGGGCCGCGCGCGCCTGCGCTACCTGCTCGCCACCCTCGTCATCGGCGCCGCCGGCTTCTCCTACGCCGTCATCCACTGGCCCACGCGCCTGCGACGGTTCTTCTCGTTCCTCGACCCCGAGGGGCGCCAGATGGACGAGTCCTACCAGCTCTACCAAGGGATGCTCGCCTTCGCCGTCGGCGGCGTCGGCGGCGCCGGCCCCGGAAACGGCCTGCAGCAGCGCGCCTACCTGCCCGAGGCGCACACCGACTTCGTCTTCACCATCATCGGCGAGGAGTGGGGCCTCTTCGCCACGGTCTTCGTCGCCGGCATCTACCTCGGCATCTTCCTCCTCGTGCTCCGCGAGCTGCGCCGCGCCACCGACCTGTTCCGCATGACGCTCGCCCTCGGCTGCGTCCTCTTCATCACGCTGCAGGCGCTCGTCAACATGTGCGTCGTCACGGGCCTCCTGCCCACCAAGGGCATCGCCCTGCCGTTCATCAGCTACGGCGGCACCAACCTCGTCGCCTCCGCCGCGCTCGTCGGGCTCATGCTCAACGCGCTCCGCGACGGCGGCCTGCCCGACCTCCGTCCCGGGGTCTACCGCCGATGAGCCGCGTCCTCCTCGTCTGCGGCGGCACCGGCGGCCACCTCGCCCCCGGGATCGCCCTCGCCCAGGCGCTCGACGCGCGCGGCCGGCGCCCCCTCCTCCTCGTGAGCGGCAAGGCGGTCGACGCCCGCATGCTGGCGCGCTACCCGCGCCTGGAGTTCCGCCGCGGCCTCGGCCGCCCCTGGGCCGGCGGGGTCGCCGGCAAGCTCGCCTTCCTCGCCGTGGGCGCCGCCGCCGTCCTCGACGCCTTCCGGCTGATGCTCGCGCGCCGCCCGCGCTCGGTGGTCTGCTTCGGCGGCTACCTCTCGCTCGCCCCCGCGCTCGTCGCCCGCGTCCTCGGCATCCCCGTCCACGTCCACGAGGCCAACCTCGTCCCCGGCAAGGCCGTCCGCCTGCTCGCGCGCGTCGCCCGCACCGTGCACCTCCCGCGCGGCGTCAACCTCGCGGGGCTCCCGTTCTCCCGGCTGCGCACCGGCGGCTTCCCGCTCCGCGCCGAGATGGGGCCCCGCCCGCGCGCCGAGTCGCGCGCCGCGCTCGGCCTGCCCGCCGACGGCCCCTGCCTGCTCGTGGTCGGCGGCAGCCAGGGCGCGTCCGCGCTCAACGCCTGGGCGCGCGCCGCCTGGCCCGCGCTGGCCGCCCGCGGCGTCCACCTGCTCTGCCTGACCGGTCCGGGCGGGGCCGACGAGACCCTGCGCTCGGGCGGCGCCGTCGCGCGCCTGCTTCCCTTCTGCGACCGCATGCCCGAGGCCTACGGCTGCGCCGACCTCGCCGTCGCGAGGTCCGGCGCCGGCACGCTCGCCGAGCTCGCCGCCTGCGGCCTTCCCGCCATCCTCGTGCCCTATCCGACCTCCGCCGACGACCACCAGCTGGCCAACGCCCGCGCGCGCGAGCGCCTCGGCGCCGCGGTCGTCCGCGAGGAGCGCGACCTCGCCGGGCTCGAGGCCGAGGCCCTGCGCCTGCTCGCGGACGACGCCGCGCTCGCCGCGCTCCGCGCCGGCCAGGCGCGCGCCCACGCCGACAACGGCTGGGACAACCTGCTCGACGAGGTCCTGCGCGACCTGACCGCTCCGGCGGGGGAGGGCGCCCGATGAGCCGCCCCGCGGCCTCCTACTGGATGCTCGGCGCCGGCGGCATGGGCGTCGGCCCGCTCGCGCTCCATCTCCGCTCCGCCGGCCACGAGGTCGCGGCGTGGGACGACGGCGGCGCCGGCCCCATGCGCTCCCTGCTCGAGGCCGCCGGCATCCGCTTCACGCGCGATCCCTGGGCGGACGGCCTCTCCCCCTCCGTCGTCGGCCACTCCACCGCGGTGCGCCCCGGCCACCCGCTCCGGGCCCTCGCCGCGGACCGCGGCGCCGAGCTCGTCCGCCGCGGCGAGCTCCTCGCCCGCGTCGCCGCCGGCAAGCGGCTCGTCGCCGTGTGCGGCAGCCACGGCAAGACCACCACCTGCGGCCTGGTCATCGCGGCCCTCGAGGCCGCGGGGGCCGACTTCGGCTACGTCCTCGGCGGCCTCTTCCGCGACCCGGCGCAGCCGCCCGCCCGGGCCTCCTCCGGCGACTGGCTCGTGGCGGAGGTCGACGAGAGCGACGGCACCATCGGGGCCTTCGCGCCCGACATCACGGTGGCCGTCAACCTCGACTGGGACCACCCCGACTACTACCGCACCGAGGCCGACCTCGAGCGCGTCTTCGCCGACCTCTTCCGCCGCACCCGCTCGCTCATCCTCGTGCCGGTGGAGAGCGCGCGCCTCCGCCGCCTCGCCGAGGGCGCCGCGGCCCGCGTGATGACGGTCGGCCCCGGCGGCGACTTCGACCTACGCGACCTCGGCTCGACCCACGCCTGGTCCGACGTCGCCCTCGGGGGCCTCTGGCCCGAGTCGCGCCACCGCCTGCCCGTCGCGGGCGCCTTCAACCGCGCCAACGCCGGCCTCGCCCTCGCCGTCGCCCAGCACGTCGCCGGCCGCCTCGGCGCCGAGCCGCTCGGCCGCTGGTCCGGCATCCGCCGCCGCCAGGACACGCTGCTCGACCAGCCCGGCCTCCGCGTGGTCGCCGACTACGCGCACCACCCGACGGAGATCGCCGCCCTGCTCGGGCTCCTGCGCGAGACCTCGCCCGGCCGCCTCGTCGTCGTCTTCCAACCCCACCGCCACACGCGCACCCGCCAGTACGCCGCCGCCTTCCGCGACGCGCTCGCCGCGGCGGACCGCGTCCTCCTGCTCCCGGTCTACGCCGCGGGCGAGCAGCCGGTGGAGGGCGGCACCTCCGACCGCCTCATGCCCGAGGGCGGCGGCGCCTTCCGCCTCGTCGCCGACCGCGCCGACCTCCCCGCGCTCCTGCGCGAGGCGACCGAGGGCGTCGGCGCGACCGTCGCGTTCGTGGGCGCCGGCGACATCGACCGCGACGCCCGCGCCTTCGCCGCCTCCCAGGCCGACCTCGCCGCGGCGACGCGCGGCCGCCTCTCGCCGGCCACCGTCCTCCGTCGCGGCGAGCCGCTCGCGCGCCGCGTCACCCTGGGCGTGGGCGGCGCCGCGGCGTGGTACGCCGAGCCGGCCGACGCCGCCGACCTCGCCGAGCTCCTCCGCGCGGCGCGCGCCACCGGCCTGCCGACCTTCGTCCTCGGGCGGGGCTCCAACCTGCTCGTGCCCGACGAGGGTTACCCCGGGCTCGTCCTGCACCTCGACGCCGCGCGCTGGGGCCACGTCAAGCCCGCCGGCGGCCGCCGGCTGCGCGTCGGGGGCGGCGCCCGCCTCAAGGAGGTCTGCGGCGTCGCCGCCCGGCTCGGCGTCTCCGGGCTCGAGTTCCTCGAGGGCATCCCCGGGACCGTCGGCGGCTCGCTGCGCATGAACGCCGGCGCGATGGGCTCGTGGATCTTCGACCGCGTCGTCTCCGTCTCGTGGCTCGACGCCGCGGGCGTCCGTCGCGAGGCCGGACGCGAGGCCTTCCGCGCGGGCTACCGCGACTGCCCGGAGCTGCGGGACGCCGTCGTGCTCGAGGCGGTCCTGGAGGGCGACGGCGAGCCCGGGCCCGAGGCCGTGCGCGCGCGCATGGCCGAGCTGGCCGACCGCCGGCGCGCCTCCCAGCCGCGCGACCCCAGCGCGGGCTGCGTCTTCCGCAACCCCGAGGGCGGCAAGGCCGGCGCGCTCATCGACGCCGCGGGCCTCAAGGACGCCGCGCAGGGCGGGGCGCGCGTCTCGCCCGTCCACGCCAACTTCATCGTGAACGACGGCGCGGCCACCGCGGCCGACGTCGTCGCGCTCATGCGGCGCGTGCGCCGCGAGGTCGAGTCGCGCCACGGCGTGCGCCTCGACCCGGAGATCCTCGTGCTCGGCCGCGACTGGGAGGAGGTCCTGCGATGAGCCCGGAGCTCCTCGTCCTCTGCGGCGGCCGCTCCTCGGAGCGCGAGGTCTCGCTCCGCTCCGGACGCGCCGTCGCCGCGGCCCTGCCCGGCTCCCGCCTCGTCGTCCTCGACGAGGACGCGCTTCCCGCCTGGGTCGACCCCGCGGCCCACGCCGTGCTCCCCGTGATGCACGGCGGCTGGGGCGAGGGCGGCGGCCTCCAGGCCGAGCTCGAGGCCCGCGGCGTCGCCTTCGCCGGCTCCGGCTCCGCCGCGAGCCGCCTGTGCATGGACAAGGTCGCGGCCAAGGCGCGCCTCCGCTCGGCCGGCGTGCCCGTCGCCCCCGAGGTCGCCTTCGACGTCGCCTCCCCGCCCGGGGCCGGCGCGGTCGCCGACGCCCTCGGCGAGGAGGTCTTCCTCAAGCCCGTCGACCAGGGGAGCAGCGTCGGCCTGCGCCGCGCCTCCGGCCGCGCCGACCTCGCCGCCGCCCTCGCGTCGCTCGGCGCCGGGCGCTGGATGGCGGAGCCCCTCCTGCGCGGCCGCGAGCTGACCGTCGGCCTGCTCGGCGGCGAGGCCCTCGGCGTGGTCGAGATCGTCGCGCCCTCGGGCGTCTACGACTACGCCAGCAAGTACACCCCCGGCGGCTCCGAGCACCTCGCGCCCGCGCCGATACCCGAGGACGTCCGCGCCGAGGTCGCCTCGGCCGCCGAGCGCGCCTTCGCCGCCTGCGGCTGCCGCGACGTCGCCCGCGTCGACCTGATCCTCGCCCCCGACGGCGGCTTCCGCGTCCTCGAGATCAACACGCTTCCGGGCATGACCGAGCTGAGCCTCCTGCCCGACAGCGCCCGCTGCGCCGGCCTCTCCTACGCCGACCTCGCCCGCCGCCTCGCCCAGCCCGCCCTCGAGCGGGCCCGCGCCCGATGATCCCCCCGTTCCTCCGCCGACTGCTCGGCCTGCGCGCCGAGGCCGACCACGCCCGCGCCGACGACCGCGACTGGCGCAAGCTCATCCCGCAGGACGTCAACACCGTGCCGCGCGGGACGATGGGCCGCCGCCGCGCCGCGCGCTCCTGGGTCCAGGGCGCCGTCGTCCTCTCCCTGCTCGGCCTGATGGCGGCCGTCCTCTGGTTCGCCCTCGGCGACGCGCCCGCCGGTCCCGCCGCCAAGCCCGCGCTCCGCGTGCGCACGGACGGCTTCCTCTCGCCCGCGGACGTCGCCCCGCTCGCCTTCCCGCCGTCCGCCGGTTCGGGACTCGACGTCGCCGCGCTCCGGCAGGCGCTCGAGGCCGATCCCCAGGTGCTCGCCGCCCGCGTGCGCCGGCTCGCCGACGGCTCCCTCGACATCGAGCTGCGCGAGCGGCTCGCGGTGGCCCGCCTCGAGACGCCCGCCGCGCCGCCCGGGTGGCGGATGCTCGGCGCCGACGGCGTGCCCTTCGCCGGCCGCGGCTACCCCGTCCAGGCCGTCCGCAACCTCCCCGCCGTGGTCGACCTCCCCGAGGAGTCCGAGGGCGGGCTCCGGCGCAGCGCCGGGCTCGAGCTCGCGGCCGCCTTCCTCTCCGCCGCCCGCGCCTCCTACCCCGCGCTCGTCGCCGACTGGCAGTCCCTCTCGCTGCGCGACGCCTTCGACGGGCGCGCCGACATCCCCGGGGCGACGCTGCGCGTGACGCTGCGCCCCGCGTCCCAGCCCGCCGACCGGCCCGCCCTGGTCGAGGTCGTCTTCTCCGCCAAGGAGTGGGCGCGCGAGCTCCCCGTCCTCGCCGCGCTGGGCGTCGACGAGCGCCTGCGCGCGCCGGGCATGACCTCGCCCGCCTACGTCCTCAAGCTTCACATCCGCAACCGATCCCAACCCGGTACCGTCACCATGGAACCCCGCCTCGTGCCGGCCGTCTCGCGATGAGCCGCAAGCCCTCCCTCCCCGCCCCCCGCCGCATCGCCGCGCTCGACATCGGCACGCACAAGACCGTCGTGCTCGTCGGCCAGATCGTCGACCGCCGCGTGCGACTGCTCGGCTTCGGCGAGCGCCGCACCGAGGGCGTCGTCAAGGGCGTGGTCGAGGACCTCGAGCGCCTCACCGAGTGCGTCCACCACGTCGTCCACGACGCCGAGCGCAGCGCCGGCGTCTCGCTCAGCGAGATCTACGCGGGCGTCAACGGCCCGCAGGTCGACGGCGGCCGCGTCAAGGGCATGGTCCCCGTGCCCGGCCGCGACCGCCGCGTCACGGCCGCGGACATGGTCGAGGCCGAGGCCTCGGCCCGCCGCATCGAGCCGCCTCCCGGACGCCTCACCCTCCTCTACATGGCCCAGCCCACGCTGCTCGACGGCGCCTCGGTCGCTAACCCCGTCGGGATGACCGGCGAGCGCCTCGAGGTCAGCTTCTGGCGCGTCACCCACGAGGAGGCCTCGCTCCGCCAGCGGGTCGGCATGATCAACGGCATGAGCCTCAAGCTCCGCGACTTCCTGCTCGGCAGCCACTGCGCCTCCTGCGCCGTCGCGGCCGAGGGCGACAAGCGCACCGGCTGCCTCGTGGTCGACTGCGGCGCCGGGACCACCTCCTGGATCCTGCACTACCGCGACCACATCCTCTGCGCCGGCTGCATCCCCGTCGGCGGCGAGCACGTGACCAACGACCTCTGCTCCGCGCTGCGCGTCCGCCGCGACGTCGCCGAGGACCTCAAGCTGCGCTACGCCTCGGCCCTGCACCGGCCCGAGGACGCCAACCAGACCATCCTCAAGGAGGGGCCCTCCGGTCCCGAGCACCAGTTCAACCGCGGCACCATCAACCGCGTGGCCTCGGTGCGCGTCACCGAGCTGCTCGAGCTCGTCCGCCAGGACGTCGAGGCCCGCGTCCGCCAGATCTTCGGCCGCGACGTCGCGCTGACGCCCGCCTTCCTCCCGGCCGGGATCCTCCTGACCGGAGGCGCCTCCCAGCTGGCCGACCTCCCCGCCGCCGCCTCCGAGGTCTTCGGCCTTCCCGCCCGCGCCGCGCTCCCCGTCACGGAGGCGCCCGAGCTGCGCAAGCCCGAGTACGCCGCCGTCGTCGGCATCATGGCCGCCGCCCTCGTCAACGAGGTCCCCGCGCGCCGCGCGCCCCGCGGCTTCTGGGCCCAGCTCCGCGCCCTCCTCCGCCTCTGAGCATGCCCGAGGCCGTCCCCATCCTCCTCGTCGGCGTCGGCGGCGCCGGCGTCTCGCTGGTCGGGCGGCTCGCCCCGGGTCTGCCCGCCAACGCCCGCGCGCTGGTCGTCGACGCCGATCTGTCCGCGCTCGAGGCCTCGGGCCTGCCGGACCCCGTCCAGCTCGGCCGCGGCTCGCTCCGCGGCCTGGGCGCGGGCGGCGAGCCCGCGCTCGGCGCCGACGCCGCGGAGGCCGAGGAGGCGGAGCTCCGGCGCCGCCTGTCCGGCGCCTCGCTCGTGATGGTCGTCTGCGGGCTGGGCGGCGGCGTCGGCGGCGGCGCCGCGCCGGTCGTCGCCCGTCTCGCCGCCGAGGGCGGCGCCACCGTGCTCGCCCTGGCGACGCTGCCGTTCTCGCATGAGGGCGAGCGCCGGCTGTCGGCCGCGCGCGACGCCGCCGTCGCGCTCCACCGGCGCGCCCACGGCACGGTCATCCTCCGCAACGACGCGCTCCTGCAGGTCGCCGCGGCGGACGCGCCCGTGGCCGAGCTCTTCGCCGAGACCGGGCGCTGGGTCGGGGCCGCGCTCGACGCGCTCTCCGGCTGCTTCCGCCCCGGCGCGCTCCTGCCGCTGGACCCCGGCGCGCTCCGGTCCTTCCTGCCCGCGCCCGGCTGCCGCGCGACCTTCGCCACCGCCGCGGCGCGCGGCGAGGGGGCGGTGCTCGCCGCGACCCGCGCCGCGCTCGCCTCGCCCCTGTTGCCGCACGGCCCCGAGGCGGAGCGCCACGACCACCTGCTGGTCGAGGTCGTGGGCGGCCCCGACCTCTCGACCGGCGACTGCCAGGCGGCGGTGGCCGCGCTCCGCGGCGACCTCGGCGGCGACCGCATCACCCTCCTCGGCGCCCGGACCGACTCGCCCGAGCCCGGCCTCGTCCGCGTCTCCTTCCTCGCCGCCTCGCCGCCCGCCGCGCCCGGCGCCGAGCCCCGCCGTCCCGCCAAGGGCCGCCGCGCCAAGGGCAAGCCGGCCGACGCGGCCGACCAGGCGCTCTTCAGCTTCGCCGAGGAGGCGAACCTTCGCCGCGGCCTCTTCGGGACGAGCGCGCCCAACCTCTTCAACGGCGAGGACGTCGACATCCCCACCTACCTCCGGAAGGGCATCCGCCTGCCCTCGGCGGACTGACTTCCCCGGTTGCGCCCCGCGGGCGAGCCCCTAGGTTGCCGCCGATGGACTTCGACGTCGCCCGCGTCCGCGCCGACTTCCCGCTGCTCGCCCGCCGCGAGGGCGGGCGGCCGCTCGCCTACCTCGACAGCGCCGCCAGCGCCCAGAAGCCCCTCGCCGTGCTCGACGCCGTCCGCGGCTTCGACGCCGCCCGCTACGCCAACATCCACCGGGGCGTCTACCGCCTGAGCGAGGAGGCCACCGCCGCCTTCGAGGAGGCCCGCGCCGAGGTCGCGCGCTTCCTCCGCGCGCCCGCCCCCCGCGGCGTCGTCTTCGTCCGCGGCGCCACCGAGGCGATCAACCTCGTGGCCGCCTCCTGGGGCTCGGCCAACCTGCGCGCGGGCGACGAAATCCTGCTCACCCGCCTCGAGCACCACGCCAACATCGTGCCCTGGCAGCTCGCGGCCGAGCGCGCCGGCGCCCGGATCGTCGTCTGCCCGCTGACCGCGCGCGGCGAGGTCGACCTCGCGGCCTTCGCCCGCCTGCTCGGCCCCCGCACCCGCATGGCGGCCTTCGCCCACGTCTCCAACGCGCTCGGCACCGTGAACCCCGCCGCCGAGATGACCCGCCTGGCCAAGGCGGCCGGCGCGGCCGTCCTGATCGACGCCTGCCAGTCGGCCAGCCACTTCGACATCGACGTCGCCGCCCTCGGCTGCGATTTCCTCTGCTTCTCCGGCCACAAGGTCTGCGGACCCACCGGCATCGGCGTCCTCTGGGGCCGCCCCGGGCTGCTCGACGCGATGCCGCCCTACCAAGGCGGGGGCGACATGATCGAGCGGGTGGCCTTCGAGCGCACGACCTTCCGCGCCGCGCCCGAGCGCTTCGAGGCCGGCACCCCCAACATCACCGGCGCCATCGGCCTGGCCGCCGCCCTACGCTACGTCTCCGCGCTGCGCCCCGGCGCGCACGCCCACGAGCAGCGCCTGCTCGCCCTCGCCACCGAGCGCCTCTCCGCCATCCCCGGCCTCCGCATCGTCGGCACCGCCCCGGAGAAGGTCGCGGTCGTCTCCTTCGTGATGGAGGGCGCGCACCCGCACGACATCGGCACGCTGCTCGACGCCGACGCCGTCGCCATCCGCGTCGGCCACCACTGCTGCATGCCCCTGATGGAATCGCTCGGGATTCCCGGCACCGCCCGCGCCTCCTTCGCCTTCTACAACACCGAGGAGGAGGTCGTCCGCCTGGAGCAGGCCCTGATCCGCGTGCGGCGGATGACCGCGGGCTGAGCGCTCAGCGCGTGCCGGCGTAGTCGAGGTAGTCCTCGGTCATCGTGCGCAGCGCGCCGCGCACCGCCGCGTCCGTCTTCTCCATCGTCTCCACCTTGAAGTGCCGGAACTCGGGCTTGTTCCTGAAGCGCTCCGAGCTGGGCAGGGTGAGCTGGAGCTGGAGGTAGGTCAGGCCGGCGCGGAGCTCCTCGGCCCGGGAGCGATAGTCGAGGGCCATCGGGTTCCACCACGCCTCCATCCGCCGCTGCGCCTCGAGCACGTCGGGCTCGCCCAGCAGGGAGATCTTGCGCCCCGCCGCGCCTTGGCGGGCCTCCTGCTCGATGCTGAAGAGCGTGTTCTGCACCGCGTGCCCGTAGGCCAGGGCGACGCGGCGGCCGTGCCAGCGCCCCGCGAGGCCCCCGACGACCAGGATGAGCAGGGCGACGAGGGCGTAGCGGGCGAGTCGGGCGCGGAGACGGCGACGCATCGCCCCACGGTGGCCGCGCGCCCTCGCCCCATCAACCTTTTCCTCCCCGGCCCAGCGCGTGCAGGATGCCCTGCACGCACCAGTTGCGCCTCGGCAGGCCCGCGCCCAGCCGTTGGCGCGCCTCCTCCACGCCGTCGGGCCGGTGGCCGGCCGGCCAGTCCATCCAGGCCGCCTCCAACGCGGCCCCTCCCATGGGCAGCCAGACGTCGGTCGCCAACGTGTCCGCGAGCCCGGGCGGGAGGAGTCCGCCGAGCGCGCCGTGCAGCAGGCCCTGGCGCGAGGCGTGGCCGCGCGCGAGGTGGGGCAGGTCGCGCCGGACGCGGCTCACCCAGTCGGGCCGCGCGCGGCAGAGCTCGATGTAGAGGCCGAGCCGGCGGTGCGGGTGCGCCATCGGCCGCTGGCCGCGCAGGTTCCAGCGTCCGATCTCGCCGAGGTAGAGGTCCCCGGCGTCGCTCGCCGCGAAGCCCTGGACCCCGAGGCGCAGCGCGAGCGAGGCCATCGCCGCGCGGTTGGCTCCCTGGCCGAGCGCCTCGACCGTCGCCCGGTGACAGGTCGCCTCCCAGCCGTCGGCCTCGATCCGGCGGGCGAGCAGGGCGACCTTGGCCGCGAAGCGCTCCCGCGCCCGCGCGCGCAGGTCGCGGTCCAGGACGGGATTCGCCTCAGCGACGAGCCGCACGATCTCCGCCGCGCGCCCGCGCAGCTCGGCGAGCGCGTCATGCTCGGCGGCCGACTCGAGGTCCTCGGGGAGGAGGGGGAGGAGGACGAGCGTCTCGGGCGCGTCGCCCGCGCAGGTGCGCACCGGCGCGGCCTCGCCCATCAGGACGGCGTGCAGGACGACGTTGGCGTACGCCTTGTCGCGGTGGTGGCCGTGCGCCCTCCAATCGGCCGAGCGCAGGTGGACCTCGGTGTCGCCCCGTACCCGGCGTCCGTCGACGAGGAGCTCCGTCCCGAGGAAGTCCGGGCCGCCCAGCCGGTTCCATTGGCCGGGGTGGACGAGCTCGACCACGGCGCCCGAGGCGGCGCGGGCGGGGAAGCGGAGGCGGGATTCCGACCACAGGCGCTGGATCGCGCGCTCGGCGGCGGGGAAGGGCAGGGCGGGGGGGCGCATGGCCCGAGGACAACCCCGCACGGTGGCTTGGCGAGACAGGGTATACCCTAGCCGCAACCGGGGCATTCTGCTTGGAGGGAAGCCCCTGTTCCCCCAAGATGCCCTCACGGAGAGGTGGCAGAGTGGTCGATTGCAGCTGACTTGAAATCAGCCGAGCCCGCAAGGGTTCCGGGGGTTCGAATCCCTCCCTCTCCGCCAAAAGCCTTTGCAGGATTCGCCTTAAAACCCTGATAAATAAAGGGTTGCGAGAGTGAAGCCCGCGCGCGTCGTCGTCGGCACCGTCCGGCGCGTGTGCGACCGTGTGAGCCTTGTTAGAGGTTCAATCTGTGCCAAAAGTGTGCCATAGACGGCAGCGCCTGGGGAGGGGGTGGCCCCCCCGCGTCAGGAGTCTCCTTGGAAGGGGGGCGCGATCGCGTGGCCGGGCGCCGCGGAAAAAAAGTGCAGGCCTTGTCAGGAAAATAATACAGTTGAGGATTTAGGCGCCAGGGCGCCCGGCCCGCCTGTCCAATCTGTCCAAGGTTTGTCCAATGGGGGCTTGGACACAGGGAACCCCAGCAAACAAGAGGGCTAGAGGGTGAATCTTAACTTTTGTCCAATCATTCCCTCATAGATGGATAAAACGAAAGACGCCCGCAGCGCCTCTCCCTAGCTCACTAAGGCGGGAACCCCTTGGACAAAGCCCCGCGCAGCGTCGCAACCGCCTCCCTCGCAGCCCCTTAACCCTGTCCAACGGGGGCTTGGACACGCATCACTTTTTAAACCACAAATCCTCCCACTTCTGATCGTTAGCATTTTCCACCCAGTTGCAGTATTCCCAAAGTTTATCTTTCGTGAATTTCTGATCTGCGAATAAAACGGCAATGCCGGCTAGAATTAAAAGGCAGCTGCTGGAAATCGCTTCATTGTTTGGGGAGATGAAGCCCGAAGCCGTGACTGTTCCAATGCCGCTTGAGTAGATTGCG
>CAIPVK010000236.1 GCA_903868455.1 uncultured Opitutia bacterium | reverse complement strand
TGCGTGCACACCGCGCCCGGCCACGGCGTCGAGGACCACCAGACCGGCCTGCGCGTCGGCCTCGAGGCCTACTGCCCGGTGCGCGACGACGGCACGTACGCCGACGACGGCCGCGTGCCCCCCGAGCTCGTCGGCGTCTCCGTGCTGGAGACCGACGGCAAGTGCCCGGCCAACGGCGCGGTGCTCGCGCTCCTCGAGGCGCGCGGCAAGCTCGTCGCCCGCGCCCCGCTCGTCCACAGCTACCCGCACTGCTGGCGCTCGAAGACGCCCGTGATCTTCCGCGCGCTCGACCAGTGGTTCATCGGCCTCGACCGCGCCGGCCTCCGCGAGCGCGCCCTCGGCGCCGTCGGCCAGGTCCGCTGGATCCCCTCCTGGGGCGAGAACCGCATCCGCGCCGCGCTCTCCGGCCGCCCCGACTGGTGCGTCTCGCGCCAGCGCGCCTGGGGCGTGCCCATCCCGGCCTTCGTCTCGGCCTCGACCGGCGAGGCCTTCCTCGACGCGGGCGTCGCCCGCCATGTCGCCGACCAGGTCGCCCGCCGCGGCGCCGACTGGTGGTGGTCGGCCTCCGTCGACGAGGCGCTGGCCGGCGCGCCCGTGCCCGCCGCCTGGCCCAAGGACCTGCGCAAGGGCGCCGACACCCTCGACGTCTGGATCGACTCCGGCACGAGCCACCTCGCGGTCTGCGCGCGCCACCCCGCCCTCCATTGGCCGGCCGACCTCTACCTCGAGGGCTCCGACCAGCACCGCGGCTGGTTCCAGTCCTCGCTCTGGACGGCGGTCGCCGCCAAGGGCGCGGCGCCCTACCGCGCGGTCCTCACCCACGGCTTCGTCGTCAACGAGAAGCGCCAGAAGATCTCGAAGTCCGACGGCAAGCCCCAGACGGCCGACGGCTACGTCTCCAAATACGGCGCCGACATCGTCCGCCTCTGGGTCGCCTCCGAGAACTACCAGAACGACATCCCGCTCTCGGACGCCATCTTCGACACGCTGTCGAACCAGTACCGCTCGATCCGCAACACGCTCCGCTGGCAGCTCGGCTCGCTGGCCGACTTCGACGCCGCGCGCGACGCCCTGCCCGTCGCGCGCCTGCGCCCGCTCGAGCGCTGGCTCCTCGCGGAGCTCGCCGCCCTCGTGCGCGAGGTGACGGACGCCTGCGAGGCCCTCGAGTTCCACCGGGCCACCGCCGCCCTCGCCGCCTTCGGGACCGTCACGTTGTCCGCCGCCTACGCGAGCATCGTGAAGGACGCGCTCTACACCCTCGCCCCCGCCGACCCCGCGCGGCGCTCCGTCCAGACCGCCCTGCACCTGACGCTCGACACGCTCCTCCGCCTGCTCGCGCCGTTCCTTCCGTTCACCGCGGACGAGGCGTGGTCGCACGCCCGCGCGCGCGCCGAGTACGCGGAGGGATCCGTCCATCTCCAGTCCTGGCCCGAGGTCCCCGCCGGGTGGGAGGACGCCGCCGCCCGCGCGGACATCGCCCGCATCCTCAAGGTCGGCGCCGAGCGCGCCAACGGCCCGCTCGAGCGCCTGCGCCAGGAGAAGGCCATCGGCCAGAACCTCGACGCCGCCCTCGTCGTCACGGGCGACCCGGCCGACCCGGACTTCGCCGCGCTCGTCCGCCACGCCGAGGCCCTGCCCGAGCTCTGGATCGTCTCCGCCGTCTCGCTCGTCGCCCGCCCGGGCGCCGCCCTCGAGGTCGCCGCCGCCAAGGCCGCGGGCGTCCGCTGCCCGCGTTCCTGGCGCTGGGTCCCCGAGCTGGTCGACGCCGGCCGGTTCGGCCAGGTCTCCCCGCGGTGCCGCGCCGCCCTGCTCGCGAAGTACGGCGACCTCTGAAGCCTTGCCGCTTCCCTTCCCAATCCCTCCCGATAGACTTTGACCATGGCCAAATCCAAGCCCGCCAAGAAGAAGCCCGCGCCCGCCAAGGCCAAGCCCGCCAAGAAGGCGCCGGCCGCGAAGCCCTCGGCCAAGAAGCCCGCCGCCAAGCCCGCTCCCGCCAAGAAGCCGGCCGCGAAGCCTGCTTCGGCCAAGAAGCCAGTCGCGAAGCCCGCGCCCGCCAAGCCCGTCGCGAAGGGCAAGGCCGCCGCGCCTGCGCCTAAGGGCAAGCCGGTCGCCCCCGCGACCAAGGGGAAATCGTCGGCGCCCGCGCCGGCCCCGAAGGGCAAGGCCCCCGTCCCCGCCGCCAAAGGGAAGGCCGGCGCGAAGCCCTCGCCCGCGATCAGCCACGAGGAGCAGCGTCGCCTGCTCGACTCGCACCGCAAGGACCACCATCAGGAGTCCCCGGTCGAGGCGCCGGTCGCCAAGCCCAAGCTCCAGGTCTTCACCCTCGAGGATGTCGCCGCCTACCTGAAGTCGCGCCGCAACACCAAGCTCAACCGCTGGGTGCCCGACGACGAGCGCAAGTCGCGCGAGAAGTCCGGTTCCGGCGCGAAGGGCTCCTCCGGCTCCAAGCCCAACACCGTGGGCTCCGCCTCCCTCGCCTCGCTCTTCGGCTTCAACCCCTTCAAGAAGGCCGACCCCGCGGAGGCCGCGGCCCGCATCCCGGAGAAGTGGCGCCGCTACCACAAGCTCCTGCTCGACGCCCGGGCCAAGCTCGAGGAGGCCGTCACGCGCCACACCGACGAGGCCCTGAAGAAGTCCGGCAAGGAGGACGCCGGCGACCTCTCCGGCTATTCCCAGCACCAGGCCGACGCCGGCACCGACACCGCCGACCGCGACTTCGCGCTCAACCTCATCGCCAGCGAGCAGGCCCAGATCAAGGAGATCGACGACGCCCTGGAGCGCATGCGCCTGGGCACCTACGGCACCTGCGAGATCACCGGCCGCCCCATCCCCCCGACGCGCCTGGCCTCCGTGCCGCAGACCCGCTACTCCATCGAGGGCCAGAAGGAGCTCGAGCGCCAGCGCCGCGCCCTGCGCCGCCGCGGCGGGAACCCGCTCGGCGCCGAGGGCGACGAGGTCGGCTTCGGCACGGGCGGCGGCGGCGGCGAGGACGGCGGGGACGACGCCTGAGCCCGATGGGCTCCCGACTCGCGCCCTACGCCCGCTTCTGGGCCGTGCTGGGGACCGCCCTGTCCCTCGACCAGCTGACCAAGCTCCTGGTCGTCCGGCACATCCCCTATCCCACCTACGAGGCGGGCCTGGGCGCGGCCGACCCCATCCGCCTCCTCGGCGACGCCGTCTGGCTCGTCCACGTCGGCAACCGCGGCGCCGCCTGGGGCCTCGGCGCCGGCCATCCGCTGACCAAGTTCGTCCTGGCGGGCCTCGCCTTCCTCGTCCTCGCCTTCGTCTGGTTCAAGCGGCGCGAGCTCCTGCGCGAGCTCGCCGGCGGCCAGCTCGCCTTCGGGCTCTTCGTGGGCGGCGCGCTCGGCAACGTCATCGACCGCCTCTTCCGCGACCACGTCGTGGACTTCGTCGACGTCCACCTGCCGTTCGAGCTGCTCGGCAGCCGCCGCTGGCCCGCCTTCAACGTGGCCGACGCCGCGATCTGCGCCGGCGTCGCCCTCTACTTCGCCTTCCTCTGGCGCCAGGAGCGCGACCTCCGCCGGCAGCTGATGTCCCACGACCGCCCGCCGCCCGAGGCATGAGCGACGCCGCCCGCTTCGACCTCGCCGCGCACCCGGGCGCCAAGGCCTACCGCCTGCTGGCCGGCCTCGTGGCCCCGCGCCCGATCGCGCTCGTCACGACCGTCGACGCCGCCGGACGGGCCAACGCCGCCCCCTTCTCCTTCTTCAACGTGATGGGCGCCGAGCCCGCGCTGCTCGTGCTCGCGCCCGCGGACCGCGACGACGGCACCCCGAAGGACACCGCGGCGAACCTCGCGGCGACCGGCGAGGCCGTCGTCCACCTGGTCGACGAGCCCCTCGCCGCCCGCATGGTCGCCTGCTCCGCCGACCTCCCGCCCGGCGTCAGCGAGATCGAGCGCTTCGGCTTCCGGACCGCGCCCTCGGAGCGCGTCCGCCCGCCCCGCCTCGCGGAGTGTCCCGTCGCCCTCGAGTGCCGCGTCCTCGACATCCGCCGCTACGGCGAGAACCGCCTCGTCGTCCTCGAGGGCCTCCTCGCCCATGTCCGCCAAGGCCTGGCCGACCCCGTCTCCTGGAAGGTCGACCCGGCCCGCCACGCCCCCATCGGCCGGATGGAGAGCCCGGACGGCTACGCCCGGACCACCGACCGGTTCCGCATCCCCCGCCCGGACTGACCGGCCAAATCATCGTTGACTCCCCCGCCCGCCGGAGGATTCCTTCCTTTTCCCATGGCCAACATCAAAGCCAACAAGAAGGCCGTCCGCCAGTCCGCGGCCCGCACCCAGCGCAACCGCACCGTCCGCACCCGCCTCAAGAGCGTGGTCAAGGCCTTCGGCGCCGCTCCCA
The DNA here is from genome assembly GCA_903868455.1 of uncultured Opitutia bacterium. Taxonomy (GTDB): domain Bacteria; phylum Verrucomicrobiota; class Verrucomicrobiia; order Opitutales; family UBA953; genus UBA8828. The sequence goes on along the minus strand of CAIPVK010000236.1, from coordinate 3,236 downwards.
CCGCCGGCGCCGCCTCGGTCGCCAGCTCGACCCTCGACAAGGCCGTCAAGACCGGCGTCATCCATCGCAACAAGGCGAACCGCCTGAAGGCGAAGATGGCCGCCGCGCTCGCCCGCAAGATGTGACCTCGCGGCGCTGACGCGCCCGTCGGGGCCGGCCTTCAGGCCGGCCCTTTCGCTTGCCCCTTCGCCAGCCGCCGCACGGCCGTCTCGAAGTCGTCCGGCCGCGGGGCGACGACGGACACCGGCTCGCCCCCGACCGTCCCCGTCACCGAGGCCAGGCGCAGCAGGATCCCGCGGTGCAGCGGGTGGTCGCCGCCCTTGTTGAGGCGGCCCGCGCGCACCGTCTCGGCGAGCGTCACGCGGCCGGAGCGCCCGTAGCGCAGCTCGCCGGCGATGCGGATGCCGCATTCCTGGGCGTGGCAGCGGACCTGTTCCCAGCGCGCGAGCGTGGCGGTCGCCGTCCACAGGCGCCACGCGCCGAGGGACTCGCCCGCGGCGAAGCGCGTCTCGGAGCGCTTGCCCGCGCGATGCGAGACGCCGGTGCGGCGGCGGACGTCGTCGTGGCGCAGGGGAAGGTCGCAGAGGCCGCCCTCGTCGGGCGCGTCCTCCGTCCGGGCGAGCAGCTCGTGGGTCAGCGTGAGCGCGCCCGAGCCGAGCGCCTCGCGCCACGCGGCCAGCGGGCCCGCGCGGTCGGCGAGGATCGCGACGCCGGCGACCTCCGCCTCGGTGCCGAGCACGACCGCCGGCTCCGCCAGGCCCAGGCGCCGCATCTCCGGCTTGCCGGTGGCGAGCTGCGCGCGGATGCCGGCGAGCAGCGTCGGCGCGCCCTCCTGCCACGGGTGGTCCTCCAGGGCGACGTCGGCCGGCTTGTCCAGGGCGACCCAGCCCGGGCCGCCGGCGAGCACGGTCACGCGCCGGGCGTACTCGCCGAGCATGCCGGCGGGGAAACCGATGGCGGCGGGAAGGTCGGGCATGGGGCAGACAAGCCCCGACGGCCGCCGCTCGGAAGCCCAAACCGCGACGGCTTGCCCTTTGCCGCGCGGCGCGGCTAGGAAAGGTCCATGCCCGTCCTCGTCCTCGCCGCCCTGCTCGCGCTCGCCGGCTGCGCCGTCACCCCCGCCCAGCGCGAGGCCGAGCAGGAGCGACAGGCCGCCCGCGACCGCGAGATCCGCCGCCAGCACATGCGGGCCAGCGGCGCGCTCAACGAGACCGAGTACGAGGCCGTCAACCGCCGCACCGGCCGGGTCGACCCGACCCGCCGCGGGCTGCCGCCGCCGCCGACCACCGAGGAGCTCGAGGGCAAGGTGGAGGGCGCCCGCTGACCATGGGGCCCTACCTCCTGCGCCGTCTCGGCGAGGTGCTGCCCGTCCTCCTCGTCGTCGCCACCGCCTCCTTCCTCCTGGTCAAGGTCGTCCCGGGCAGCCCGTTCGACGGCGACCGGCCGATGCCCGCCGAGATCAAGGCGCGCTACGAGGCCCACTACGGCCTCGACCAGCCGACCCACGTCCAGTTCGGCCGCTATCTCGCCAAGCTCGCGGAGGGCGACCTCGGGCTCTCCACCAAGTACCACGGTTGGACGGTCAACGAGCTCGTCGCGCCCCGCATCCCCGTCTCGCTCCAGCTCGGCCTGCTCGCCCTGCTCCTCGCCTCGGCGGTCGGCATCCCGGTCGGCGTGCTCGCCGCGGCCAAGCCCGACAGCTGGCTCGACCGCATCCCGATGGGCTTCTCGCTCCTCGGCATCTGCCTGCCCTCGTTCGTCATCGGCCCCGTCCTCTCGCTCCTGCTCTCGCGCGGGCTCGGCCTCGTCCCGCCCTGCGGCTGGGGCGGCCCCGAGCACCTGCTCCTGCCGGTCCTCACGCTCGGCATCGTGGTCGCCGCGCCCATCGCCCGCCTGACGCGCGGGGCGATGCTCGAGGTGCGCGCCTCGGACTACGTCCGCACCGCCCAGGCCAAGGGCCTCGGGCCCTTCCGCGTCTGGTTCGTGCACACCCTGCGCAACGCGCTGCTGCCCGTGGTGACCTACCTCGCCCCCGCCGCCGCCGGCCTCGTCTCGGGCTCCTTCGTCGTCGAGTCCATGTTCGACGTCCCCGGCCTCGGCCGCCTCTTCGTCACGTCCGTGACCAACCGCGACGCCACCTTGATCGTCGGCCTCACGCTCCTCTACGCGACCGCCCTCCTCGTCCTCAACCTGCTCGCCGACCTCGCGCTCGCGTGGCTCAACCCGCGGCTGAAGCGCGGCCGCGCCGAGGCGGGCGGCCTCACCCCGGGCTACCTCGCCGGTTTGCTCCTCGCCCCGCCCGCCCTGCTCGGCCTGCACGCCCTCCTCGCGCCCGCCAAGGCGTGGGCGGCCTCCTCCGGCCTCCTCGAGGCGCTCTCGGGCGACGCCGCGCGCGTCGTGGTCGCGGGTCTCGTCGCCTTGCTCGGCATCGCCGTGCTGGCCCTTGTTCTCCGCGCCCTCGCCCAGGGCTGGTCGCGCTTCCGCCGCAACCGCCCCGCGGTCGCCGCCGCCGTGTTCCTCCTCGTCGTCGGCGCCGCCTGCCTCGGCGCGGCCCAGGGCTGGCTGCCGATCGCCGACTACCGCGCCCAGGACCTCGCCCTCGGCCCCGTCGCGCCCGGCGGCGACCATCTCCTCGGCACGGACACGCTCGGCCGCGACCTGCTCTCGCGCCTCCTGCACGGCGGCTCCGTCTCCATCCTCGTCGGCCTCATCGCCACGGTCATCGCGCTCGTCTTCGGCACCGCCTACGGCATCGCGGCGGGCCAGGCCGGCGGGAGCGTCGGGGAGGCGATGATGCGCGTGGTCGACGTGGTCAACACCCTGCCGCTCACGCTCATCATCATCCTCTGCACCGTCGTCTTCGGACAGGACCTCTGGCTGCTCTACGTGGTCGTCGGCGGCATCTCCTGGCTCACCATGGCCCGCGTCGTGCGCAACCAGGTGCTCGCGCTCCGCGCCACGCCCTTCGTGCAGGCCGCCGAGACCATGGGCGCGTCCACCGGGCGCATCGTGCTCCGCCACTACCTGCCGAACCTCGCCGGCACGCTGGCCATCTACGGCACGCTGACCGTCCCCGGCGTGATGCTGCTCGAGGCCTTCGTGTCCTTCCTCGGCCTCGGCGTGCAGGCGCCGATGACCTCCTGGGGCCTCCTCATCAAGGAGGGCGCGGACGTGATGGAGGAGTGCCCGTGGATCCTCCTCGCCCCCTCGGCGCTCTTCGCGCTCACCCTGCTCGC
>CAIPVK010000235.1 GCA_903868455.1 uncultured Opitutia bacterium | reverse complement strand
CCGCCCTTGGTCAGGAGCATGACCTCGTCGTCCTCGCGGACGCTGAGGGCGCCGGCCACGCCGACCTCGGTGCTGATGGCGATGACGCCCTTGCCGCCGCGCGACTGCTTGCGGTAGACGGCCTCCTTGGTCTCGGGGTCGTCGTAGGGGGTGCGCTTGCCGATGCCGTCGACGCCGACCACCAGGAGGGTGCAGGCGGGGTCGACGATCTCCATCGCCTTAACGCTGTCGCCCTTGTCCAGGTTCATGCCGATGACGCCGGTGGTGTCGCGGCCCATGGAGCGGACGTCGGTCTCGTGGAAGCGGATGCTCATGCCGGACTGCGAGATCATGACGACCTCGTTGTCGCCGCCGGTCAGCTTGACCGAGATGAGGGCGTCGCCGTGCTCGATGTTGACGCCGATGATGCCGCCCTTGCGGTAGTTGGCGTACTTGGAGATCTCGGTCTTCTTGATGATGCCGTTGCGGGTGCACATCACGAGGAACTTGCCGGGCTCGAAGTTGGACACGCAGACCATGGCGGCGAGCGACTCGCCGTCCTGCAGGTCGAGCAGGCGGGCGATGGACTTGCCGCGGGCGGCGCGGGCGGCCTCCTCGATGTCGTAGACCTTCTCCACGTAGACCCGCCCGTTGTTCATGAAGAACAGGATGTGGTCGTGGGTGTTGGCGGTGAAGAGGTGCTCGACGAAGTCGTCCTCGCCCTCGACCGGCTTGGCCAGCTCGGCGCCCTTGGTGCCCTTGCCGCCGCGCTTCTGCAGGCGGTACTGGGCCACGGGGGTGCGCTTGATGAAGCCGGCGTGGGAGACCGTGACGACGCAGCCCTCGTTGGCCACGATGTCCTCCATGGAGAGCTCGCCCTCGTGGGCGCTCACCTTGGTCAGGCGGGGGGAGAGGTGCTTCTTGGCGACGTCGCGCAGCTCGGTCTTGATCAGGGCGAGCAGCTTGGCCTCGCTGCCGAGGATGGACTGGAGCTCCTCGACCAGGGCCATGAGGGCGCGGTACTCCTCCTCGATCTTGTCGCGCTCGAGGCCGGTCAGCTGGTAGAGGCGGAGGTCGAGGATGGCGAGGGCCTGGCGCTCGGAGAGGCCGTACTTTTCCATCAGCTTGACCCGGGCCTCGTCGCGGTTGGACGAGGCGCGGATGATCTTCACGAAGTCGTCCAGGTTCTTGAGGGCGATCTTGAAGCCCTCGAGGATGTGGGCGCGGTCCTCGGCCTTGCGCAGGCGGAACTGGGTGCGGCGGGTGACGACGTCGCGGCGGTGCTCGACGAAGCAGTCGAGCAGCTCGCGGATGTTCATCTGCTTCGGGCGGCGCTTGTCGAGCGCGAGGAGGATGACGCCGAAGGAGCTCTCGAAGGCGGTGTGCTTGTAGAGCTTGTTGATGACGACCTTCGGGTTCTCGTTGCGCTTGAGCTCGATGACGATGCGGGTCTTCTCGTCCGACTCGTCGCGCAGGTCGGAGACCTCGTCGAGGACCTTCTCGCCCACCAGGCGGGCGATGTCGACCACCAGGCTGGCGCGGTTGACGTTGTAGGGGATCTCGGTGAGGACGACCTGCTCCTTGCCGTTCTTGAGCTCCTCGGTGTGGGCGACGCCGCGGGTGCGGACGATGCCGCGGCCCGTGGTGAGGTACTGGCGCACGCCCTCGCGGCCGTTGATCACGCCGCCGGTGGGGAAGTCGGGGCCCTGGATGACCTTGGTCAGCTCCTCGGCGGTGGTGGCGGGCTTGTCGATGATCCGGCAGACCGCCTCGACCAGCTCGCCCAGGTTGTGGGGCGGGATGTTGGTGGTCATGCCGACCGCGATGCCGGTCGAGCCGTTCATCAGCAGGTGCGGCAGGGCGCTCGGGACGACGGTCGGCTCGGTGGTCGACTCCTTGTAGTTGGGGGCGAAGTCGACCGTCTCCTCGTCGATGTCGGCCAGCAGGTCCTCGGCCAGCTCGGAGAGGCGGCACTCGGTGTAGCGGTAGGCGGCGGGCGGGTCGCCGTCGACCGAGCCGAAGTTGCCCTGGGGCTGGATCAGCGGGTAGCGCATGACCCAGTTCTGGGCGAGGCGGACGAGCGTGTCGTAGACGGAGCTGTCGCCGTGGGGGTGGTAGTTCTTCAGGACCTCGCCGACCACGCCCGCGCACTTGTCGAAGGCGCGGTTGTGGAGCAGGCCCTCGCGGAGCATGGCGTAGAGGATGCGGCGCTGGACCGGCTTCAGGCCGTCGCGCGCGTCGGGCAGGGCGCGCGAGATGATGACGGACATCGAGTAGTCGATGTACGCCGTCTGCATGATGTCGGTGATGTTCGCGGGCGTGAGCTTCTCGTTCTCGGAATACATGGGTTAAGCGGGGTTGGCGGGTCTGCGGCTAGGCGGGGTTCGCGGTTCGGCGGGATCAGACGTCGAGGTAGGAGGTGTTGAGCGCGTTGTCCTCGATGAAGGCGCGGCGCGCGGGGACGTCCTCGCCCATCAGCATGGCGAAGACGCGGTTGGCCTCGGCGGCGTCGCGGATGTCGACCTTGAGGAGGCGGCGCTTGGCGGGATCCATCGTCGTCTCGAAGAGCTGCTTGGGGTTCATCTCGCCCAGGCCCTTGTAGCGCTGGATGGACAGGCCCTTGCGGCCGAAGGCGCGGATCTGGCCCACGAGCTCGAGGATGCTGCGCAGGGGCACGGGCTCGGCCTCCTTGCGGGCCTTCTTGGCGGGGGCCTTCTCCTTGCCGGCCTTGGCCTTGGGCTCCTTGCCCTCGCCTTCCTCCGCCTCGGGCTCGGCCTCGGCCGACCCGCCCTCGAGCAGGTGGTAGCGGGCGTCCTCGCCCGCGCTGAACTGCTGGACGTCGAGGCCGTGGGCGACGAGCTCCTTGAGCAGCTTGGAGAGCGCCTCGTTCTCGTGGATCTCGTAGAGGTTGATGCGCTGCTGGACGGTCGCGCCCTTGACCTTGGTCTCGCGCGAGAGCTGGGTGGCGAGGAAGTCGTCGAAGGCCTGCTCCTTCATGAAGGCCTGGCGGGCGTCCTCGTCGGCGAGGAACTCGAAGACCTCCTCGTTGCCGGTGCGGATCTTGGCCAGGAAGCGCGGCAGGGCGTGGGTCTTGCGGTCCTGCTGGTCGAGGTAGAGGCTGAGGGGGCAGCCGGTGCGGCCGACGCCGGCGCCGAGGGACTCGAGGCGGGCGAGCGACTCGACGATGCGGTCGACCTTCTGGCCCGGGAAGGTGTGCTTGTCGCGCAGGCGGACGAGGTTGACGTCCTCCGCGCCGAGCTCGAGCAGGATGCGGTTGAGGTCGGCGTCGTTGTCGACGTACTGCTCGCGCTTCTTGCGCTTGATCTTGTAGAGCGGCGGCTGGGCGATGTACACGTAGCCCGCGTCGAGCAGCCCGGGCATCTGGCGGTAGAGGAAGGTCAGCAGCAGGGTGCGGATGTGCGAGCCGTCGACGTCCGCGTCCGTCATGATGATGATCTTGTGGTAGCGGCAGCGGGTGACGTCGAAGGCGCCGTCGCCCTCGTGGCGGCCGATGCCGGTGCCGCAGGCGGTGATGATGGTGCGGATCTCGTCGTTGGAGAGGATCTTGTCCATCCGCGCCTTCTCGACGTTGAGGATCTTGCCCTTGATGGGCAGGATGGCCTGGTAGCGGCGGTCGCGGCCCTGCTTGGCGGAGCCGCCGGCGGAGTCGCCCTCCACGATGTAGAGCTCGCAGACCGAGGGGTCGGACTCGGAGCAGTCGGCCAGCTTGCCGGGCAGGCCGCCCGAGGACATGGCGGACTTGCGGACGGTCTCGCGGGCCTTGCGCGCGGCCTCGCGGGCGCGGGCGGCGTTGAGGCACTTGTCCACGATGCGCTTGCCCGTCTTGGGGTCGCGCTCGAGGTAATACTTGAGCTGCTCGCCGACCACGGAGGTGACGATGCCCTCGACCTCGGGGTTGGTCAGGCGGGTCTTGTTCTGGGACTGGAACTTGGGGTCGGGGTGCTTGACCGAGACCACCGCCACGAGGCCCTCGCGCATGTCGTCGCCGGTCAGCTTGGCGTCCTTGTCCTTGATCAGGTTGTTGGCCTTGGCGTAGGCGTTGATCACGCGGGTGAGCGCGGAGCGGAAGCCCGAGAGATGGGTGCCGCCCTCGGGGTTGGAGATGAGGTTGGTGTAGCAGAAGACCGTCTCGTCGTAGCGGTCGTTGTACTGCAGGGCGACGTCCAGCATCATGCGGCGCTGGCCGGGCTTGGGCTTCTCGTCGGCGCCCATCACGCGGGGGTTGGCCGGGTCGGTGAAGTCCACCTCCGCCGCGATGAGGATGGGCTTGTCGTGCATCGTCTCCTCGTTGGCGTTGAGGAAGGAGACGTACTCGGCGATGCCCTCCTTGAACTGGAAGGTGTCCTTGCGGCCGTCGCGCTCGTCGGCCACCTCGATGGTGATGCCGGGCACGAGGAAGGCCAGCTCGCGCAGGCGGCGCACGAGGGTCTCGTACTTGAACACCGTGACGGTGAAGATCTCCGGGTCGGGCAGGAAGGAGATCTTCGTGCCGGTGCGCTTGGTCTTGCCGATGACCTTGATCTTCTGGGTGACCTCGCCCTGGGAGAACTTCATCTGGTGCACCTCGCCCTCGCGGCTGACCTCGGCCACGAAGCGCGAGGAGAGCGCGTTGACGCACTTGGCGCCGACGCCGTTGAGTCCGCCCGAGACCTGGTAGGCGCCCTTGTCGAACTTGCCGCCCGCGTGGAGGTTGGTCAGCACGAGCTCGAGCGTGGGCACCTTCTCCTCGGGGTGCATCGCCACGGGGATGCCGCGGCCGTCGTCCTCGACGGAGAGCGAGCCGTCGCCGTGGATCTCGACCTTGATGTGCTTGCAGAAGCCGGCGAGCGCCTCGTCGATCGAGTTGTCGACGATCTCGTAGACGCAGTGGTGGAGGCCGGTCTCGTTGGTGTCGCCGATGTACATGCCGGGGCGCTCGCGCACGGCCTTGAGGCCCTTGAGGCGCTTGATGTCGGAGGCGTCGTACGAGGCCTTGCCGGCGTGCTTGCCGGTGCCCTTGGTGGATTCGGAATCGCTCATGGAAAAACGGGGGTTTTGCGGGGTTTTCCCGCAGGGGGCGGGGTTCAATTGATGCTGAATTTCGTCAAGGGGGTGGCAAGGGAAAAGGGGGCATCTGGGAATCTTTTTTACTACTCACAAGTGCATGATTTAAAGTGGCTTAGGAGACTTCTTCCCCAAATCCTCCCAGCCTCGTTCACAGGTTATCCACAGCCCGTGAAACGGGCTTTGTCACACAGGCGCAACCGGACCCCGGCGGCTCGCCTCAGGAACCCAGGAAATCGGCCGCCTGGGCCACGGCGGCGGGGCCGCCGTCCTCGAGCACATAGTGGCCCGCGCGCGGCAGCGGGCGGAGCTCGGCGCGGGGCCAGCGGCGCGCGAAGCCCTCGGCGAAGCGCATCGTGAAGCAGAAGTCGCGCGCGCCCCAGAGGAGCAGCGCCGGGTGGTCGGCCAGGCCGGCCAGTCCGCGCTCCACATCCTCGAGCGCGGCGCGCGAGGGATGGCCGGGCTCCATCGGGATGTCGGCGATGAAGTCGGCCACGGCGCGGCGGCGCGCGGACGAGCCGTAGGGCGCGAGGAAGCCCGCGCGGACGGCCGAGGGCAGCGGGCGCTCGACCGCCATCCACGTGGCGGGCCAGGCGAAGCCGTCGAGCCGCTCGACGAGGAACCGGCCGACCGCCGGGGCGCGGCAGAGGGCGATGCGGCGCGGG
>CAIPVK010000234.1 GCA_903868455.1 uncultured Opitutia bacterium | reverse complement strand
CTGCGGCGCCACCGCCACCGTCCACCTCACCCAGATCGTCCAGGGCAAGGTGACGAAGGTGCACCTCTGCGAGGGCTGCGCGGAGAAGGGCGGCGCGGGCGACCCCGCCGTCTTCCAGCTGGCCGGGGCCCTCTCCGGCCCCGGCGAGGGCGCGGGCCTGAGCTGCCCCGCCTGCCGCCTGACCGACGCCGAGTTCCTGCGCCGCGGGCGGCTCGGCTGCCCGGCCTGCTGGGAGGCCTTCGCGCCCGTGCTCGCCCCCCTCGTGGCCAAGATGCAGCGCGGCGGCGCCCACGTGGGCCGCTCGCCCCGCGCGGCCACCGACCCCGCGGAGGTCCGCCGCCGGCTCGAGGCGGCCAAGGCCGAGATGGCCGAGGCGGTGAGGGCGGAGGACTACGAGGGCGCCGCCCGGCTGCGCGACCGCATCCGCGACCTGGAGGCCCGCCTGGGCTGAGGCCGCCATGTCCGTCCGCGAGATCCTGTCCTCCGAGAGCGAGCTCACCCACATGCTGGGCGCGCAGCAGTCCATCGTGCTGTCCACGCGCATCCGGCTCGCCCGCAACCTGAAGGACCACCCCTTCCCCGGCTGGGCGAAGCCCGCGCAGCGCGCGGAGGTCGCCGCCCTCTGCCTCGGCGCGCTGGGCAAGCTGCCCAAGTTCCGCCGCGGCCACGAGCTGCGGATGGACGACCTCGGCGAGCTCGAGCGCTCGGCGCTGGTCGAGCGCCACCTCATCTCCAAGGAGCTCTCCGGCGGCAAGGGCGGCGCGGCCCTCATCAGCCGCGACCAGACGGTCTCCGTCATGGTCAACGAGGAGGACCACCTGCGCCTCCAGGTCGTGCGCGGCGGCTGGCACCTGCGCGCGGCGTGGCACCAGGCCGAGCAGCTCGACGACGCCCTGGCCGAGGCCCTGCCCCTGGCCTACGGCGAGCAGCTCGGCTTCCTCACCGCCTGCCCGACGAACGTCGGGACCGGCCTGCGCGCCTCGGCCATGGTGCACCTGCCCGGGCTCTGCCTCGCGGGCCACATGGACAAGGTCGCGCGCGCCCTCGGCCAGGACGGCCTCGCCGTGCGCGGCTGGCTGGGCGAGGGCTCGGACGCCCTCGGCAACGTCTTCCAAATCTCCAACCAGCAGACGCTCGGCCTCTCCGAGGACGCCATCCTGCGGCACCTCGCCGGCTGGGTCCGCCACGTGGTCGAGCAGGAGCAGAACGCCCGCCAGGTCCTGCTCATGAACGAGGGCGAGCGCTTCGTCGACCGCGTCGCGCGCGCCGCCGGCCTGCTGCGCCACGCGCGCCTGCTGACCAGCGCCGAGGCCATGGCCAGCCTCTCGCTCCTGCGCATGGGCTGCGACCTCGGCGTCCTGCCCGAGGCGAACCGCGCCACGGTCGACCGCCTGATGATCGAGGGCCAGCCCGGGCACGTGCAGCTGCGCGCGGGCGGCGAGCTCGACAGCGACGGCCGCGACCGGCGCCGCGCCGCGCTGATCCGCGAGGGCCTGGCCGGGCTGCCCGAGCCGGACCTGCCCCGCTGAGCGCGATCAGCCGCCGCTCCCCCGCGTGTCGTCGGGCCGGCGCGGCTTGCGCGGCGTCACCCCGGGCGGCGGGCCGCGCTTCTTGAAGCTCGGGTTCGGCGTGCCGCGCCATTGCCGCGAGATGAGCGGGAAGGTCTCGGTGATATGGTAGTGGTAGATGCCCGCGGGAAACTCCGGCGTGGCCCCGAAGCGCCCGTTGCAGGCGTCGAGGTCGCCGAGCCCCTCGACATACTCGAAGTCCTGGGTGAAGTCGCCGTCGTGGCGGCCGCCGGGGGAGGAGGGCCCGGAGGGGCGGTCGCCCGCCTTGACGCGATAGCTGGAGCGCATGGGCCGCACGCCGCTCCGGAGGTCGCGCGGGTCGCGCAGGCCGTTCATGCCGTAGATGGGGAAACCGTCCGCCGCCCAGCCGACGAGCAGCATCCGCCCGTCCTCGCCGCCGAGCGCGGCCACGAGCCCGGTCGGCCAGCCGTGGTAGTGGTAGGCGCCGTTGGGCTGCACGTGGGCCCGGCTCGAGTCGATGCCGAGGTCGTGGCGCCCGCCGATCGCCTCGTGGGTCCAGCCGGAGGCGCGGTCGTCGTTCCAGAACTCCTGCGTCCCCGGCTCGAGCGGGACGCCGTTGAGGGCGACGCCGAACCACGCGTGTCCGGAGGGCGTGGGCGCGGCCGCGACCGCGGGCCGGAGGGTCGCGCGGAAGGCGTGGCTCATCGGCGCGATGGGGTTGGGATTGTCGCGGCTGGGGAACCGGCCGGTGGCGTGGTTCGGGAGACCGTTGGACTCGATGACGCGGAAGTCACCCTCGATGCGGATCGTCACGCGGGCGCCGGCCGGCGGAGGGACTTCCGCCGCGAGGGTCGCGGCGGCCGCGAGGGCGAGGAGGACCAGGGGGCGCATACGGGTGGAACCCCGCGCGGGACGACGCGGTTGCGGAGCGGGCTCAGCCCAGGTGGGGCTTCCCGCCGTCGAGGTCGTCGAGCAGCTTGCGGATGCGCATCCCCTTCTCGGCCGACTCGTCGAGGACGAAGCGGAGCTCGGGGGTGCGCTTGAGCGTGACGGCCTTGCCGACCAGGGCGCGGAGCTCGCCGCGCACGGAGGCGAGCAGCTTGGCCGCCTCGGCCTCGTGCTCGGGGCCGCCGACCACGGCGTAGCGGATGCGGGCCTGCGCGAGGTCGGGCGCGACCACGGTGTCCGTGAGGGTGATGCGCGCCGCCTGCTGGCCCCAGCGGGCCCGCAGCTGCGTGGAGACCTCGCGCTGGAGGAGCTCGGCGACGCGGACGAGGCGGTTGGACATCCTCAGAGCTTCGGGCGGACCTCGAGCACCTCGTAGCACTCGATGCGGTCGCCGACCTGGTAGTCGTCGACGCCCGAGACGCGGGCGCCGCACTCGAAGCCGGCCTTGACCTCGGAGGCGTCGTCCTTGAAGCGCTTGAGCGTCTCGAGGACGCCGGACTGGACGACCTTGCCGCCGCGCACGAGGCGGGCCTTGGCGGAGCGGCGCAGGAGGCCGTCGGTGACCATGCAGCCGGCGACGGTCGCCTTGCTGAGCTCGAAGACGGCGCGGACCTCGGCGGAGCCGAGCGCGTTCTCGCGCAGCTCGGGGTCGAGGAGCTCGGCCATGGCCTCCTTCACCAGCTCGATGAGCATGTAGATGATGTCGTGGCCGATGACGCGGATGCCGGCGCGCTTGAGCAGCGGCTGGACGCCGTTGTCGACCTTGGTGTCGAAGGCGACGATGGAGGCCTTGGCGGCCTCGGCGAGGGCGACGTCGTTCTGGGTGACGGGGCCGACGGAGCCGCCGACGATCTCGAGGCGGACCTTGTCGGAGGCGATGGCCTCGAGGCAGCCCTGGAGCGCCTCGAGCGTGCCGTTGACGTCGGCCTTGAGCAGGACGCGCAGGACCTTCTCCTTGTTCTCGGCCAGGGCGGCCATGAGCTTGTCGAGGTCGCTCATGCCGGGCTTGCCGACGGGGACGGACGCGGCGCGGGACTGGGCGTCCTCGGCCGCCTTGCGGGCGGCGCGGGCGGCCTCCTCGGCGATCTCGCGGGCCTCGCGGTCGTTCTTGGCGGCGACGAAGCGGACGCCGGGGGCGGGGACGTCGTCCCAGCCCAGCACGAGGGCGGGCGTGCCCGGGGTGGCCTTGTCGAGGCGCTTGCCGCGCTCGTCCATGAGCGCGCGCACCTTGCACCAGGTCTCGCCGCAGACGAAGGCGTCGCCGGGCTTGAGGGTGCCCTTCTGGACGATGACGGTGGCGGTGGGGCCGCGGCCGGTCTCCTTCTGGGACTCGATGACGACGCCCTGCGCGGGGCAGGTCGGGTTGGCCTTGAGCTCGAGCACGTCGGCCTGGAGCAGGATGGACTCGAGGAGGCCGTCCATGCCGTCGCCCTTGAGGGCGGAGACCGGGCAGGTGACGACCTCGCCGCCCCAGTCCTCGGGGGCGATGCCGCGCTGCTGCATCTGCTGCTTCACGCGGTCGACGTTGGCGCCCTTGGCGTCCACCTTGTTGACCGCCGCGACGATGGCGCGGGCGTGCTTCTGGGCGAACTTGAGGGCCTCGTCGGTCTGCGGCATGAAGCCGTCGTCGGCGGCCACGACGAGCACGGCGACGTCGGTCACGCTGGCGCCGCGCTCGCGCATCTTGGCGAAGGCGGCGTGGCCCGGGGTGTCGAGGAAGGTGACGGAGCGGCCGGCGTACTCCTTGTTGGGGCCGGCGTAGGCGACGTTGTAGGCGCCGATGCGCTGGGTGATGCCGCCGGCCTCGCCCGCGGCGACGTTGGCCTTGCGGAAGAAGTCGAGGAGGGTGGTCTTGCCGTGGTCGACGTGGCCGAGCACGCAGACGACGGGCGGGCGCGGCTTCTGGAGCTCGGGCGCGTCCTCGTCGATCTTGGGCTCGACCTTCTTCACCGGCTGCACGCCCTCGCCGCGGTGGCGGATCTCGAGGGTGTAGCCGTGGCGGGCGGCGACCTTGATGGCGTCGGCCTCCTCCACGACGGCGTTGACCGCGACCACCTTGCCCAGGGCCATCAGGTCGCCGACGACCTGGAAGGGCTTGAGGTTGAGGGCGATGGCGAAGTCGCGGACGACGATGGGCGGGCGGATGGTCAGCGCGCCCTTGCTACCGGGGGCGACGGGCGCCGAGCCGGCCGAGGGGGCGACCACCGGGATCGGCGGGCGGACGATGGGCGGCGGGGCGACGGGACGCGCGGGAGGCGCCGGGGGCGCGGAGCGGACGGTCAGCGGGGGGAGGTCGCCGCGCTGGGGCGTGGGCGGAAGGGGCGGGGCCGCCGGGCGGGCCGGGGGCGCGACGCGGGGCGCGACCGCGGGCAGCGGCGTGGCGCGGAGCGCGGGGCCGGCG
>CAIPVK010000233.1 GCA_903868455.1 uncultured Opitutia bacterium | reverse complement strand
GCGCCCCCGCTTCAACCCCGTCGACGGCCAGCTCTACGTCACGGGCCTCAAGGGGTGGCAGTCCAACGCCGTGAAGGACGGCGCCATCCACCGCGTGCGCCACACGGGCAAGTCCGTCACCTTCCCGACCGCCGTCTCCGTGACCGACGCCGGTCTCACCGTGAGCTTCAGCGGGGCGCTCGAGGCCGCGACCGCCGGCGACGTCCAGAACTACGCCCTTGAGCAGAACAACTACCTCTGGTCCTCCGAGTACGGCTCGCCCGAGCTGAAGGTCGGCGCCAAGGACGCGTCCGACAAGGCCTTGCGCGGCACGACGCCGGTGCCCATCCGCTCCGTGCGTCTCGCCGACGACCGTCGCTCGGTCTTCCTCGAGGTGCCCGGTCTCTCGCCCGTGATGACCTCGCGCATCAAGCTCAACGTGCGCGCCGAGGACGGCTCGCGCGTCCCCGACGAGGTCGTGCACACGATCCACGCCGTCCCGCCCGCCGCCAACCCCGGCAAGGAGGTCCTGTCCGTCGCTTCCGCTCCCTCGCGCGCCGGCGTGGGCGGCCTCGGCGCCGCCGCCTCGGTCGTCGGCCTGCTCGCCCTCGCCGGTTGGCTGTTCCGCCTGCGCTTCGGCTGCTGCGGTTGCGGCAAGTGCGCCCGCGGTTGATCCATGCGTCTCGCGCTGCCGCTCCTCCTGGTCTCCGCCCTCGTCTCGGCGGCGGAGCAGGGCCTGGCCCTGCTGCTCGAGGCCGAAGGCCGCCAGGACGCGCGGCGCGAGCGTCTCGCAGCCCTCCACGTGCCCGCCGGCCAACCGGTCTCGTCCTTCCTGCCCGTCGGCGCGTTCAAGGCCCGCTGGGAAGGCGTCCTGCTTTCCGAGGTGCGCCGGGAGGTCCGCTTCCGCGTGGTCGGCGGCGCTGTCGCCCGCCTGAGCCTCGCGGGCAAGCCCCTCGCCAACCTCGCCGAGGGGGCCGATGTCACCCTCGACAAGGGGGAGACCGCCTTCGTCCTCGAGACGGCGTCCGACGGCAAGGGCGACCACACGCTTCGGCTCGAGTGGGCGGGCCGCGGCTTCGGCTGGGAGCCCGTCCCGCCCGAGGCCTTCCGCCACGACCCCGCAAGGGTCGCCGCCGGCATGCAGCTCCGCGAGGGGCGCCGCCTGTTCGCCGAGCTGCGCTGCGCGGTCTGCCACGTCGGCGCCGACAAGGTCCCGCCGCCCGGGCAGGGCATGCCCGAGCTCGCCAAGGACGCGCCGGTGCTGGCCAACTACGGCGAGCGCTTCCGCGAGCCCTACCTCGCGCGCTGGATCCAGGATCCCCACGCCTTCCGTCCGGGCTCGCTCATGCCCCGGGTGTTCGCCCCGACCAAGGACGGCTCGGTCGACCCGCGCGCCGCCGACCTCGCGGCCTTCCTCGTCTCCCAGGGCACCCCGCCCGCCGCCAGCCCCGTCGACACCTCCAAGGCCGGCGAGGGCGCGGCCCTCTTCGCGAGCCTCGGCTGCCTGGCCTGCCACACCTCGCCCGAGGTGACGGCCGACAAGGCGGGCGACCGCACGCCGCTCGCCCACGTCGCCGCGAAGTGGCATGGCGCCGCGTTGGTCGAGTACCTACGTGATCCCTCGAGGCACTACCGCACGACGCGCATGCCGAACTTCCGCCTCAGCCAGGACGAGGCGTCGAAGCTCGCCGCCTTCCTGCTGACCTCCGCCAAGGGCGAGGTGGCGCCGGTGGCCAAGGGCGACGCCGCCCGAGGCGCGGCCCTGCTCGTGAGCGAGGGCTGCATCAACTGCCACGCGGGCGCGCCGGTGGGCAACCGCCCGTCGCTCGCCGACACCCTCGCCAAGGGCTGGAAGGGCGGCTGCGTGGCCGATGACGCGGCGGGGCGGGGCAGGGCGCCCGACTTCGTCCTCTCCGCCTCCCAGCGCGAGGCCCTGCGCGCGTTCGCCCGCACCAACTTCGCCTCGCTCCGCCAGGACAGCCCCGCCGAGTTCGCCCATCGCCAGGTCGCCGAGCTCCGCTGCGGCTCCTGCCACGACCACGACGGCGCGGTCGCGCGTCGCACGCTCCTCAAGGACGAGGCCAAGGCCCTGATCG
>CAIPVK010000232.1 GCA_903868455.1 uncultured Opitutia bacterium | reverse complement strand
GAAGGAAACAAGGGGAAATATAAATGGGGAACTACCCATGCCAATTTCCCAGACACCCTCCGCCCTCTACCTTCTATCGTCCAGCGTCTGGCCTCTAAAGTCTGACGTCTAACGTCTACCCTTGCCTCACTCCGCCACCGGGAGGTCGGCGGGAGGACCGCAGAGGACCTCGTCGCCGGGCTCGAGAGCGTCAAGGAACTTGCGAAGCTTGGCGGGATCCTGGACGGCGAGGATGTCGGCGATGGTGGTCTTGTCGTCCGAGCGGACGACCTTCACGAGGATGGCCTCGCCGTTCTTGGTCAGCTGAAGGGTGGTGCCGGGCTCGGGCTTGTTCTTGAGCGCGAGGGCGATGAGGGCGTGCTCGGGGCGCTTGGCCTGGACGCGGGCCTTGGTCTCGTCCTCGGGAGCGCCGTCCTTGGGCGCCTCCTGGGCGGCCGCGGGGGCTTCCTCCTTCTGCCAGCTGTAGCGGGGGGCCTGGCCGGCCGAGCCCTCGGGAGCGGGGGCGGCGGGCGTCAGGTCGGGGCCGGCATCGGTCGAGGACTGGGCCGAACCGCCAGCCCAGGGGCTGCTGCCGGCGCAGGCGACGAGGGCCAGGGAAGCGACGAGGAGGGCGAGACGAGTCATGGGGAAGGGGCTCCAATCTCCGCAGGGAGCCGAGTCGGGTCAATCCCTTTGAGGGAGGTTCACCCTTGCCCCGGGAGCCCCCCTTGGCCTTCCCTTGTAGGTCCAAAATGAGCCAAAATCCCGCCAAGCTGATGATCGGCCTGCCCAAGGGCAGCCTGGAGGACGCCACCCTGGGCCTGTTCGCCCGCGCCGGCTTCCCCGTGGCCAAGAGCAGCCGCTCCTACCGCCCCTCCTTCGACGACCCCGCCCTCGACGGCCGGTTCATCCGCGCCCAGGAGGTGGCCCGCTATGTCGAGCACGGCTTCTTCGACTGCGGCCTGACCGGCCAGGACTGGGTCAAGGAGAACGCGGCGGACGTCCATGAGGTCTGCGAGCTGGTCTACAGCCGAGCCACCGCGCAGAAGTCCCGCTGGGTCCTCTGCGTCCCCGAGGACTCCCCCGTCCGCTCGCCCAAGGACCTCCAGGGCAAGCGCATCGCCACCGAGCTCGTCGAGACCACCCGCCGCTGGCTCGCCGGCCACGGCGTCACGGCCGAGGTCGAGTTCTCCTGGGGCGCGACCGAGGTGAAGGTGCCCGAGCTCGCGGACGCGATCGTCGACATCACCGAGACCGGCTCCTCCATCAAGGCCAACAAGCTCCGCATCGTCGACACCCTGATGGAGACGACCACCGTGCTCGTCGCCAACCGCAAGGCCTGGGCCGATCCCGCCAAGCGCGCCAAGGTCGAGCAGATCGCCCTGATGCTGCGCGGCGCCCTCGACGCCCAGCACATGGTGGGCCTGAAATTCAACCTCCCGAAGGCCTCGCTCGATAAGGTCGCCTCCGCCCTGCCCGCGCTGCGCAACCCGACCGTCTCGCCCCTGAGCGACCCGGCCTGGGTCGCGGTGGAGACGCTCGTGGACAACCGGCTCTCGCGCGAGATCATCCCGACGCTCAAGGCCAACGGCGCAGAGGGCATCTTCGAGTACTCCATCAACAAGCTCGTCCGCTGACCGCCATGGCCGACACCGTCCGCATCGGCCTCGTCCAGCTCCTCGCCGAGGAGACCCCCGCGGCCAACCT
>CAIPVK010000231.1 GCA_903868455.1 uncultured Opitutia bacterium | reverse complement strand
CCCCATCCCTACGCCCGCCCGCCCCCGGGGCAAGCCCCGCCGCCTTTTCCCTTTTCCCCGCCCGCCGCCGCCGTAGGTTCGCGTCATGCGCCCGTCGGTCCTCCTCCTCGCCCTTTCCCTGCTCGCGTCCGGCTGCGCCCCCGAGAAGGACACGGCCTCGCGCGCGGCCGAGGCGGGCGTCCTCATCATCAACAACAGCGCGGAGCCGGCCGGGCTCGACCCCCAGGTCGTCACCGGCGTCCTCGAGTCGCGCATCGTCTCGGCCCTCTTCGAGGGTCTGGTCGAGCCGCACCCGCGCACCTCCGAGCCCCTGCCCGCGGCCGCCGAGCGCTGGGAGGTCTCGCCGGACGGCCGCACCTGGACCTTCCACCTCCGCGCCGGCGCGCGCTGGTCCAACGGCGATCCGGTGACGGCGGCCGACTTCGCCTTCAGCTACCGGCGCATCCTCGAGCCCGGTCTCGCCTCCGAGTACGCGTGGATGCTCCACCCGATCCGCGGCGCCCGGGACTATAACCAAGGCAAGACCAGGGATTTCTCCCGGGTGGGCGTGCGCGCCACCGGCGAGCGGACGCTCGTCCTGGAGCTCGAGCACGCCACGCCCTACTTCCTCCAGCTGCTCTGCCACCACAGCTGGCTGCCCGTGCATCCTCCCACCATCCTCAAGGCCGGCCCCATCGACGCCCAGCACGGCCGGTGGACCCAGCCCGGCGCGCTGGTCGGCAACGGCGCCTTCACGCTGGAGTCCTGGGAGGTCGCCCGCCGCATCCGGGTCACCCGCAACCCGCTGTACTGGGACGTCGCGAACGTCGCCCTGAAAGCCGTCGAGTTCCGCGCCATCGCGGACCTCTACACCGAGGAGCGCGCGTTCCGCGGCGGCGAGCTCCATATCACGGGGGCCGTTCCCCCGTACAAGGTGCATCGCCTCATCCAGGCCAAGGACCCCGCGCTCCGCGTCGACCCCTACCTCTCCGTCTCGTTCATCCGGGTGAACACCCAGGTGAGGGACAATCCCGCCGTCGCGCGCGCGCTCGGGGACGTCCGCGTCCGCCAGGCCCTCGGGCGCGTGCTCGACCGCCAGCTCATGGCCGAGAAGGTGCTCCGCGCCGGCGAGTCCCCCGCGCTTTCGATGACGCCGCCGGGCACGGCGGGCTACACCAGCCGCCACGCGTGGAGCCAGGACCGCGACTCGGCGCGCCGCCTGCTGGCCGAGGCCGGCTACCCCGAAGGCAAGGGCTTCCCTCGTCTCGAGTACCTCACCAACACCTCCGAGGGCTCGATCCTCGCCGCGCAGGCTTACCAGGAGATGTGGCGCCGCGAGCTGGGCATCGAGGTCGTCATCCGCAACCAGGAGTGGAAGATCTACCTGCAGAGCCTCCAGCGCGGCGAGTACCAGCTGGCCCGCTCGGCGTGGACGGGCGACTACAACGACCCCAACACCTTCCTCGAGATGTTCACCTCCCGAAACGAGATGAACCAGACGGGCTGGGCCGACCCCGAGTACGACCGACTGATCGGCCTCGCCGCCGCCGAGGGCGACCCTGCCCGCCGCCACGAGCATTTCCAGCAGGCCGAGGCGCGCCTGATCGAGGGGGCGCCCGTGTTGCCGGTCGTGTTCAACAAGAGCAAGTTCCTGATCCGTCCCGAGGTCGAGGGCTGGCATCCGACGCTCCTCGACGTCCATCCGCTCAAGCAGGTGCGGTTGCGGGCGGCGGCTGGCGCCGCCGCGGGGGAGTAGGGGACGAGGGGGATAGGGGAGCGGGGAGTGGGGAGCGTGGGGCGAGGCGTTAAAAGGGGGAAGAAGGACTAAACGGGATTAAAGGGATGAAGAGACGAAGGGATTAAAGGGAAGTGAGGAGTGGGGAGTGGGGAGCGGGGCGTGGCGAGCGCAGCGAGTGGTGCGCCGCTGACCCCGCGGACCCCGCCGTCCAGCCCCCCGCTTATCGTGCGCCGCTCTCCGCGGTCTCAGATCGCCTCGGGGCCGCGCTCGCCGGTGCGGATGCGGATCACGTCGCCCAGCGTGGTGACGAAAATCTTGCCGTCGCCGATCTTGCCCGTGCGCGCCGCCTTGGTGATGGTCTCGATGGCGCGGTCGACGAGCTCGTCGGGGAGGGCGAGCTCGAGCTTCACCTTGGGCAGGAAGTCCACGGTGTACTCGCTGCCGCGGTAGATCTCGGTGTGGCCCTTCTGGCGGCCGAAGCCCTTGACCTCGGTGACGGTCATGCCCTCGATGCCCACCTCGGCCAGGGCGTCTTTGACTTCCTCGAGCTTGAAGGGCTTGATGATGGCGGTGACGAGTTTCATGGGATGTGGGTGTTGAGGATGGGTTTCGCGGGGGCAAATGCAACGCCCGTGCCAAGCCCCGCATCCCTGCCCCGAGGGGCTAGGATTGAGCGAATTTGCGCAAAACCTCGGCGGCGGCGTGAAGTTTTTCGGCAGACTTGAGGCCCGGGGCCAGCTCGACCCGGCTGTTGAGGTCCAGATGTCGGAAACCGGCCCGAGCCGCCTCGCCGACCGTCTCCGGTCCGAGGCCGCCCGCCAGGAACCAGGTCTTATCGGCGTGGCGCGCCCGCAGCTCGGCCGCGCGCGGCCAATCGCCGGTCTTGCCGGTGCCGCCGAAACTCCCGGCCTGATGGGTGTCCACGACCCAGGTCGAGGCGAGGGGCAGCCAGGCCTCGGGGAAGGACGCTCCCTGCGCCAACCGGGGCGCGAGCCAGAGCCTGGCTCCCGCCGCCTTCGCCAAGGCCGAGGGCTCGTCGCCTTCGGCGGGGTCGAGGTGGACCTGCACGGCGTCGAAGCCCTCGGCGAGCAAGCCGAGGACATCGTCGGCCCCGGGGCGCACGGTCACGGCCACGCGCTTACCCTGCGGGATCTCGCGCAACAAGGCCGCGCGTCGGTCCGGGGGCACGCAGCGCGGCGAGCCGGACCAGACGTTGACGCCCAGCCAATCGGCCCCGAGCGCGAGGCATACGGCCGCGTCCGCCGCGCGGGTGATCCCGCAGACCTTGACCGTGAAGGGGCCGATCATCGGGCGGCGAGGGCGGCGGCGGCCGCGTCCCGGATGCCCTCGGGCGTGGGGCGCTCGGCCACGGCGCCGACGGGGATTCCGGCGCGGCGCAGGGTCTCCGCCGTGGTCGGCCCCACGGCCACGGTGCGCGGCTGGCGCGCGCCGGGGTCGAGGCGGAGCGAGGCGGCTTGGTGGAGGAAGGATTCCACCGCCGAGGGGCTCGCGAAGACGAGCAGGTCGGCCCCCTCCCGGCGGAAGGCGGCCGCGCCGTCGCTCGCGGCGACGTCGGCCGGGGCGGTCTCGTAGACGCGGAGGGTGTCGACGATGGCCAGGCCCTCCTCGCTGAGGAGCCGCGGCAGCTCGTCGGGCGAGAGGTTGCCGGTCACGACCAGCACCTTCTGGTTGTCCAGGTCGTGCTCGCCCATGAGGGCGCGCGCGAGCGAGACGCCGTCGGAGGTCTCGGGCGTGAGGTCGCTCTCGAGATGGAAGGCGCGCAGGGCGGCCTCGGTGGCGGGGCCGACGCAGGCGATGCGGGCGCCGCCGAAGGAGCGGATGTCGCGGTAGCGCTCGAGGAACCGGGCGAAGAAGCCGCGCACGCCGTTGGCGCTGGCGAAGATCACCCAGTCGTATTCCCCGATGCCGGCGAGGATCTCGCCCAGCGTCTCCTGCTCGGCGCCGAGGCGGACCTCGATGAGCGGGAGCTCGGCGACCTCGGCGCCGGCCTTCTCCAGGGCGGCGCGCCAGGCGGCGGCCGATCCCTCGGGTCGGGTGAGGACGATGCGGCGTCCCTTGAGTCGGGCTTCGCTCATGGACTCAGGCTAGGGCCGCGATGTAGGCGGCGACAAGCGGTTCCGCCTGGCGGGCGTCGCGCGCGGGCATGGGGTAGGTCAGTCGGCCGAAATCCTCGCGGAAGAGGTGAACCTGCGCGCCGCTGACATGGCAGGCGAAGGCGGTGTGGCACCCCTCGCCCAGCCGGGCGAGGAAGAGCCGCTCGATGCCCACGGCGCGGGCGGTGTCGGCGTCGAGGCAGCCGGCGAAGGCGGGGATGTCGCCGGATCGGCATTGGAGGGCGACCGCGCCCTGGCCGGCGGCGGGCACCATGCGGTCGAGGCCGATCGGCTCGATGGCCAGGCCTTCCCAGGAGCGGATGCCGAGGCGGTTCATGCCCGCGCAGGCGAGGAACGAGGCGTCGGCCTGGCCCTCGGCGACCTTGCGCAGGCGGGTGTCGACGTTGCCGCGGAGCTCGGTCCAGCCGACGCCGGGAAAGAGCAGCTTGCCCTGGGCGCGCCGGCGCGGGCTGCCGGTGGCGATCACGCGGGGCAAGGGGGTGCCTTCCCGGCGGACAAGCGCGTCGCGCGGATCCTCGCGCGGTAGGAAGCCGGCGATGCCGAGACCGGCCGGCATCTCCGTCGGGAGGTCCTTGGCGCTGTGCACGGCGACGTCGCCCTCGCCTCGGAGCAGGGCCTGTTCCAGCTCGGCGGTGAACAGCCCCTTGCCGCCCTGCTTTTCGAGGGACCAGGCGGACTGCCGGTCGCCGGTGGTGACGAGGATGCGGGTCTCGACGGGCCGGCCGAGGGCGGCGCC
Source organism: uncultured Opitutia bacterium (assembly GCA_903868455.1). Classification (GTDB taxonomy): domain Bacteria; phylum Verrucomicrobiota; class Verrucomicrobiia; order Opitutales; family UBA953; genus UBA8828. The sequence goes on along the minus strand of CAIPVK010000231.1, from coordinate 2,010 downwards.
GAGGTGCGCGGCCGCCAGCTCCGCCTGTCGGCGGGCGAGGGGGCTACCCCGGGTGAGCAGGACCAACGGACGCATGGGCCGAGATTAGGAGCCATTCCCCGCGAGCCTAAAGACAAAAGGAGGTGCGAGGTTCGAGGAGTGGGGAGCGAGGGCGTGGGGATGACGAGGAGACGGAGGAGGCGGCGAGGGGCGGGGAGTGGGGAGTGGGGAGTGTGGAGGAGGAGGGGAGCGAGGAGCGGGGAGTGGGGAGTGAGGAGAGCGGGGATTGCGCTGTTTCGCTAAGGCGCTGTCTCGCAGCCTCGCCATAGTGCACCTCGTCCCAGGGTTAAGGATTCAGGCTTTGCCAGGCTCTGGCACGCTCCCCGCTCCTCGCTCCCCGAGTCGCACTCTCCACCCCATCTGCGAATCTCGCAGGGCCGGAGGCCCTCCGCTGACCCGCTGCCAGCGCTGCTACCGCTGAGACAGCTGACCCGCTGCGTCCCGAAATCGGCGCAACAGCGTTACAGCGCGATAGCGTGCCCGCTCCCCGCTCCCCACTCCCCGACCCTCCTCGCCCCTCAGTGCCCCATCCCCTCGTGCTCCTTGATATACTCCTGCTTCAGCCCGAGCGACTCCGGGGCGTGCAGGACCAGCATCTTCATCCGGATATCGCCGGGGATGCGCGCGGCGGTGGCCTTCGAGACGAGCCACATGAGCGTCATCGCGAGCGGCACCGCCCAGATCGCCGGCTGCTCGCAGAGGATCCGGGCCAGCGGGTGCGAGGTCCAGAGGTCGGCCAAGCCCTTCGCGAGCGGTCGGTCCGCCCAGTAGGCCGCGACCTCGGCGGCGGGGAGTTTCTTGGCGCCTGCGGCCGCGACGTCGGAGATGGAGGTCAGGGTGATGGCGGCCAGGGCCGAGAGGCCGCCCCCGAGCATGCCGGCGGCCGCGCCGGGCATCGTCATACCGCGCCACCACACGCTGAGGAAGAGCAGGGGGAAGTAGCTGGCGGCGGCGATGGCGAAGGCCTGGCCCACCATGAAGTTGATCTCCAGCGCCTCGACCTGCATCCCGAGGAGGATGGAGACGCCGCCGATGACGACGGCGCACCACTTGAAGGCGCGCAGGCGCTGCTCGGGGGTCGATTCGGGGCGCAGGATGCGGCCGTAGACGTCGTGGGCCAGGGCGCCGGTCATGGAGACGAGCAGGCCGGAGAAGGTCGACATGAACGCGGCGAAGGCGCCCGCGCAGGTGATGCCCGAGAGCACCGAGCCGAGCAGGGAGAGGTCCCTGGAGGCGAGCAGGGTGGGTAGCTCGAGGACGACCTTGTCGGTGCCCTTGGCCCCGAGGCCCTCGTAGAGGTGCGGGGCGAGCGAGCGGCCGAGCACGCCGTAGACGGGGGTGAAGAGGTAGAAGACCCCGATGAGGATCATCACCCACATGGTGGTGCGCTTCGCGGCCACGCCGTCGGGGTTGGTGTAGAAGCGGACGAGGATGTGCGGCAGGCCGGCGGTGCCGCAGACGAGCGCGATGATGAGCGAGTAGGTGTAGAGCAGGGAGTAGGGGCGCTTGTCCGCCTCCAGCGCGGCCTTGGCCTCGGGCGTGGGCGCGGCCGCGATGGCCGCGTCGACCGCCTTGGTCGTCAGGCGGCCGAACGGCGCGATCCACTGCTCGTCCGACGGCGCCTTCGCGGGGAGCCCGCCCCGGACGACCTCCGCCGCGACCGGTCGCGCGGCCTCCTGGGCGGTGCGGTTGGCGCCCACGTGCTCGTGGTAATGGCCGACCACCGAGGCCAGGACGAACACCGGCGTGGCGATGGCGAACATCTTGAGCCAGTACTGGAAGGCCTGCACGAGGGTGATGCCCTTCATGCCGCCGAGGGAGACGTTGAGCGTGATGACCGCGCCGACCACCACGACGCCCGCCCAGTAGGGCAGGCCGGGGAAGATGTAGGCGAGGGTCGTGCCCGCGCCCTTCATCTGGGGCATGGTGTAGAAGAAGCCGATGAAGAGGACGAAGCAGACGGCGATCTTG
>CAIPVK010000230.1 GCA_903868455.1 uncultured Opitutia bacterium | reverse complement strand
GCCGCGCTCGGCACGTCTATCCTCCTTCCCACGCTCAGGTGGTGGAATGGCAGACACGCATGCTTGAGGTGCATGTGCCGAAAGGCGTCAGGGTTCAAGTCCCTGCCTGAGCACCCTTCAAGCCGACCCGGATCCGTCCGGGTCGGCCCTTTTTCGCCCGCCCCGCGCATTCCGCTTTTCCTCCGGGCCCGCGCCGTGCAAGCGTCCGCCATGCCCAGCGCCCCGCTGAACGTCCTCATCCTCGGCTCCGGCGGCCGCGAGCACGCCCTGCTCAAGGCCTGCCTGCGCAGCCCGCGCGTGGCGTCCGTCCGCGTCGCCCCCGGCAACGGCGGCATGGCGCTCGAGGCGGAGTGCCTCCCCGTCGACGCCTCCGATCCCGCCGCGGTGGTCGCGCTCGCGCGCCGCGTCGGCGCCGACCTCGTGATCGTCGGGCCCGAGGGCCCGCTCGCCGCCGGCGTCGTCGACGCCCTTGAGGACGCGGGCATCCTCGCCTACGGCCCCCGCGCCGCGGGCGCCCGTCTCGAGGCGAGCAAGGCGTTCTGCAAGGACTTCCTGCTGCGCCACCGCATCCCCACCGCGGCCGCCGCCACCTTCACCTCGGTCGCGCCCGCGCTCGAGCGCGTGCGCGCCGGACGCTTCCCCGTCGTGCTCAAGGCCTCCGGCCTCGCCGCGGGCAAGGGCGTCGTCATCGCGCGCGACCTCGCCGAGGCCGAGGCCGCGCTGCGCGACATGCTCGAGGCCAAGGTCTTCGGGGCGAGCGGCGACGAGGTCCTCGTGGAGGAGTTCATGGAGGGCGAGGAGGCCTCCATCATGCTCGTCGTCTGCCGCGACCAGTACCTGATGCTGCCCGCCAGCCAGGACCACAAGCGGGTGGGCGAGGGCGACACCGGCCCGAACACCGGCGGCATGGGCGCGTACGCCCCGGCCGGCGTCGTCACCCCGGAGGTCGAGGCCCGCGTCCGCCGGGAGATCGTCGAGCCCACGCTGGCGGGCCTCGCCGCCGACGGCATCGACTATCGCGGCACCCTCTACGTCGGCATCATGGTGACGCCCGAGGGACCGAAGGTCGTCGAGTTCAACGTGCGCTTCGGCGACCCCGAGTGCCAGGTGCTGCTCCCCTTGGTCGACGGCGACCCCGTCGAGCTGTTCGAGTCGGTCGCCCGCGGCGCCTACCGCTCCTCCCAGATGGGCGTGCGGCCGGGCGCGGCGATCATCGTCATCCTCGCCGCCCACGGCTACCCGGCGACCGTCCGAACCGGCGACCCCGTCGGGCTCCCCGCCTCGCTGCCGGAGGGCGTCGACCTCGTGCACGGCGGCACCAAGCGCCTCCCCGACGGCTCCCTCGTGACCTCCGGCGGCCGCGTGATGGGCGTCGTCGCCCGCGGCGCGACCCTCGCCGAGGCCGCCCGCCGCGCCTACGCCGCCGTCCCGACCGTCCGCATCCCCGGCAGCCACCATCGCCGCGACATCGGCGCGCGCCAGCTGAGGCGCGACGGCGCCGCCTGAGCGCTTGAACCCGCCCCCGCGCGCCGCACCCTGACCCCATGCCCGCCGCGCGCGACACCGTCCTGCTCGTCTGCTCCGGCAACACCTGCCGCAGCCCGATGGCGGCCGCGCTCCTGCGCGCGGCGCTCGCCAAGGAGGGCGGGCGGCTCGCGTCCCTGCGCGTCGAGTCGCGCGGCCTCGCCGCGGCCGACGGCCAACCCGCCTCGCCCAACGCCGTCCGCGCCCTCCGCGCCATCGGCCTCTCCCTCGCCGGCCACTCCAGCCGCCTCCTCGGCCAGGCCGACCTCGACCGCGCGGCCGCCGTGCTCGCGATGGGCGAGGGGCACCTCCGCGTCCTCCGCTCCGAGGGCGAGCGCCTGCCCGAGCTCACCGCGCTCCTGCGCGGCCACCTGCCCGAGGCGAAGGGCAGGGAGAT
>CAIPVK010000229.1 GCA_903868455.1 uncultured Opitutia bacterium | reverse complement strand
GCCTACGCCGACTTCCTCGAGCACATCATGCGCCTGCGCGTGAAGTTCCTCAACGACAACATCAAGCTCGAGACCAAGCTGACCTTCGAGGACATCGACGAGCACGTCGGCGACCTCCGCAACCAGGCCCTCATCGAGGGGCGCGACATCCACGCGCTCGACGAGATCACCGACATCATCGACTTCGTCCCCGAGGGCCATGAGCTGCCGGTCGACGACGAGGACGACGACAAGCCCGCCCGCCGCAGCGCCGAGGACGAGATCGAGGAGCTCCCCGAGGGCGACGAGAAGCTCGCCGAGGACGAGACCATGCGCTGGGGCGACGAGGAGGAGCGCGGCGGCGACGACGAGGGCGAGGGCGCCCGGGGCGGCCGCAAGCGCTGAGGCTCAGCGCGCCGGATCCGAGGCGGGCTTGGCGGCGGGCGAGGTGCGGATCGGCTCGAAGAGCCAGAGACGCCGGCCGGCGCGGTCCACCGCCAGGGGGTGGGCGCGCAGGAAGTCGTTGCCGAGGATGTTGTGCTCGGGGCTGCGGTGCAGCGTGACGCCGCGCAGGGGGACGCCCTGGATGGCGATCTCCGCCGGCAGGCAGACCTCGAGCTTCTGCAGGCTGACCCCGCGCACCGTCGCCACGGGCGAGTAGCCGCGGAAGGCGACCTTGCCGCGGTACTTCATCGCGGTGACGTACGAGAGGGAGGCGCCGGAGTCGATGAGCATGGGCACCTTGCGCCCGTCGATCTCCAGGTTGAGGTTCACGTGGCCGCCCCGGCTGTAGCAGCTGACCTCGCGCGCGCCGGACACGTCGGGGATCTTGCCGAGCACCATGGCCTTGTCCGCGAGGTCCATGTAGAAGGGCTGGGCGAAGAGGACCTCCGCGCCGACGAGGCCGTCGAGGTCCGTGCCCTCGAGCGGGAGCACCGCGATGTGGAAGTCGGCCCAGACGCCGCCCGCCATCTCGAGCGTGTCGACCCGCGCGTACTCGATCTCGCTCCGGCCGGTGTTGCCCATGGTGGGCAGGGTCATCTCGACCTCGAGGCCGGCCTTCTCCAGCGCCTTGGGCGTGAGCACGCCCGACCCTTGGCAGCCGGTGTCGACCCCGAGCCGCAGCTCGGTGCCGTTGACCTTGACGGTGACGACGGGGATGGAGGTGACCTTGAGGGGGACGGTCACGAAGCCGGTCTCGGGCAGGCGCGGCTTCGGAAGGCGCACGCGTTCCTGGGCCTCGGCCGGGGGCGCGAGGAGGGCGAGCGCGAGCAGGGCGAGGAGGAGGCGCATGTCAGGTAGCGTCGCCGGCCGGGGGAGCCGTCCTCACGAGGGCATGCCGACGCCGGCGGATGGCAAGCAGGACGAGCAGGAGCCCGCAGGGCAGCAGCAGGGGGAGGTCCCCGACCGAGGTCCAGCGCGTGGCGGGCAGGTCGGCCGCGGGCAGGCGCCGCTCGCCGAGGGAGGTCGCGCCGCGGAAGTAGACCGAGCCCTCGCGAAGGGCGGGGAACGCGCGGCCGCTCGGCTCGATCCACCCGCTCCAGCCGGCGTTGCCGCAGCGGGCGACGGGAAGCCGGGTCGAGGCGGCCAGCAGGACGCTGTGGGC
>CAIPVK010000228.1 GCA_903868455.1 uncultured Opitutia bacterium | reverse complement strand
CTTCTCCGGCGGCACCTCCGTCTCCGACGGCACCCTCGCCTTGGGCAACGCCTCGGACACGCTTTCCGACACCGGCGCCGTCGCCGTCTCGGGCGGCGAGCTCGCCCTCGGGTCCAACTCCGACACGGTCGGCGCGGTCACCCTGACCGGCGGTTCCATCACCGGCACGGCGGGCGGCGCGCTCACCGGCTCCTCCTACGCCTTCTCGGCCGGCACCGTCTCCGCCGCGCTCGGCGGCGCGTCCTCGGCCCTGACCAAGACCGGCGCCGGCACCGTCACGCTCTCCGGAGCCAACACCTTCGGCGGCGGGACCACCGTGACCGACGGCACGCTCGTCGTGAACGGCAGCCTGACGTCCGACACCACACTCGCGGGCGGCGTCCTCCAGGGCTCGGGCACGCTCGGCACCGTGACCGTCGCCGCCGGCGCGACCCTCTCGCCCGGCAACTCGCCCGGCGTGCTGACCGTCGGGGACACGACCTTCGCCTCCGGCAGCATCCTCGTCCTCGAGGCCTCCGACTTCACCTCCACCTCCGCGGCCTCGCCCTCGCTCAACGACTACCTCGTCTCGACCGGCACGGTGAGCTTCGAGGCGGGCGTCGACCCCATCTCCATCTCCCTGCGCACCTGGAGCGTCGCCACCGGCTCCCAGGGGTCCGCCGACCTCTTCAACAAGAGCTTCGCCTACACCTACGACTTCCTGGAGGCCGCCGGCGGCATCCTCTACGGCGGCAGCTCGACCTTCGACGCCTCGCTCTTCAACCTCGACCTGGCCGATTTCCAGAACGAGCTCAACGGCACTTGGGACCTGGTCGGGACGGCCAACACGCTGAGCTTGGTCTACACCCCCAACGTCGACTTCGTCACGGTCGACGTCGCCTCGGGTTCCGCCAACGCCGCGGACACCGACCTCGCGGCGATCCTCTCGCCCAACGCGTTCATCAAGACCGGTTCCGGCACGCTGGTGGTCGACTCGGCCTATGATTATTCCGCCGGCAGCGCCATCAACGGCGGCACGCTGCGCCTGACCGGCGCCGGCGAGCTGGGCTCGGGCGCCATCGTGATCGCCTCGGGCTCCGTGCTCGAGCTCGACGGCGCCGTCACCGTCGCCAACGCCCTCTCGGGCAGCGGCACCGTCACCAAGGTCGGCTCCGGCTCGGCCGATCTCGGAACCCTGGCCGCGCCCGCCCTGGCCGTGACCGTCTCCGCGGGCGAGCTCGTGCTCTCCGGCGCCTCCGCCGTCGCCTCCCTCGGGGTTCTCGGCGGCGCCCTCGACGGCTCCGCCCTGGCCAGCCTCGGCGTCTCCGGCGCCCTCACGGTGTCCGGCGGCGACGCCACGCTCGCCGGCGCTACCACCGTCGGGAGCCTCGACGTGAGCTCCGGCTCGCTCACTCTGGCCTCCGCCTCCTCGCTCACCACCGGCAGCGCCACGCTCTCGGGCGGCGCCGTCACGGTCGCCTCGGGGGCGACCCTCACCTCCAACGGCGCCCTCTCGGTCTCGGGCGCGCAGGTCGAGATCTCCGGTTCCGCCGCCGCCGCCTCGGTGTCGGTCGCCTCCGGTTCGCTCGCCGCCGTCACCGGCGGCTCGCTGACCTCCACCGGCAACCTGACGCTCAGCGGCGGTTCCGCCACCTTCGCCCCGGGCACGCTCTCCGTCGCCGGCACCATCGCGGTCGACGGCGGCACGCTCACGGCCTCGGTCGCCTCCAAGTCCATCGCGGTCGCCTCGGGCGCCACCCTCGTCCTCAACGACGCGGGCACGGTCGGCACCTCCGCCGTCTTCTCCGGTGCGGGCACGCTCGACTACGCGGGCGGCGGCACCCTGACCCTCAACGCCGCCCAGACCCTGACCGGCACCCTCCGCGTCTCCTCGGGCACCCTCAAGGGCTCGGTCGCCGGCAGCTTCGGCTCCGGGTCTGTCGTGGTCGCCTCCGGTGGCGCGATCGACCTCGCGGGGCTCAATCGATCCGGCAACCTCTTCGACTTGACCCTGGCCGGCACCGGCGCCTCGGGCTCGGGCGCCGTGTTCAACAGCGGCTCCGTCGTGTGGAGCAACTCGGGCATCCGCAACGTGACGCTCTCGGCCGACGCCACCGTCGCCGTTGGCGGCACGGGCGAGGGCTCGCGCTACGACCTCCGTTCGGACGGCACCTTGAACCTGGACGGCCATACCCTGACCAAGACCGGCAACGGCCTGCTCGTCATCAGGTCCACCGCGGGCACCGCGGGCACCGTCGTCGTCGCCGCGGGCAACGTCGGCCTCGAGGACAATCTCTCCGGCGCCTCCTCGTCCAACGTCTCCTTCACCGTGCGCGCCGGCGCCGGCCTCGGCGCCTATCAGGGGCGGACCATCAACTCCGCCGTGACCCTCGAGGGCCAGACCGCCGCGCTCTTCACGACGGGCGGCGATCGTTCCATCTGGAATAACATCATCCTCTCCGACGGCGGGCGCTACGACAATAGCTCGCGCGTCTACGGCGCCTCCGACGGCCTGCGCATCATGGGGATGTCGGGCACGGGCGACTTCGTCGTCTCGGGCGGCGGCCAGACCCTCTACGCGGGTGGCACTTGGACCTTCCAGGAGGGCCAAGTCTCGACCCTCCAGCTCAACGCGGGTTACCTCGAGGTCTCGAACGCGGCCCTCACCACCAACGCCGTCCTCTCCATCGGCTCCGGCGCCAACGCAACCCGCGCGGTCGACATCTGGGCGGGCAACCTCACCGTGCGCGGCCTCGCGGGCGGCACGTCCTCGACCCGCATCGTCTCCAACGGCGGTCACCGCCTGGTCGTCGACACACCCGACGGCGAGACCTACACCTTCTCCGGCCTGCTCGCCAATTTCACCTGGTCGGGCAGCTCGATGGGCTTCACCAAGCTGGGGGCCGGCACCCAGGTGCTCGACGGCGCCAACACCTTCGCCGGCGGCGCCTCGCTCGAGGAGGGTGTCCTCCGCGTCGGCAGCGACACCGCGCTCGGCTCGGGCGCCGTCACGCTCGACGGCGGCGTGCTCGACCTCAACTCCCGCACCCTCTCCAACGCCTTCACGATCGCCTCGGTCGGCGGCATCCTCGGCTCCGGAACCCTCTCGGGCGTCATCTCGGGCTCCGGCGAGCTGATCATCGGCAACGAGGGGACGCTCTCGCTCACCGGCGCGAACACCTTCAGCGGCGGCGCCACCCTGACCGCGGGTACGCTCTCGCTCGGCCACGTCTCGGCCCTGGGCACCGGCGCGGTGAGCCTCCTCGGCGGGGTGCTCGACCTCAACGGCCTGGCCATCGGCAACGAGATCCGGTTCAGCGGGGGCACCCTCGTCAACGTCGCCGCGCAGGCCCCGGCCGTCTCGGTGGTCGGCAACGTGTCCGCGGCCGACATCAACAACCTACCGGGCACCGAGGTCGTCCTCGGCGACGACGCCACGGTCGACCTCACCGGCGTGACCAAGACGGTCGTCATCAGCGGCTCGCCCACGCTCTCCAACCTCGCG
>CAIPVK010000227.1 GCA_903868455.1 uncultured Opitutia bacterium | reverse complement strand
GCGTCGGTGGCGCGAGACAAGCTCGGCGCGTTCCGCCGGCGTCGCGGGCCGTCCGAGCAGGCGGCTCAACCCGGCGCGCGCGAGGTCGGCGCCGACCGCGAGTTCCTCCCTCACGCCCGCGTCGCGGATCGCCGCGAGCAGCGGCTGGGCGGCGTCCAAACAGCGCAGCGCGGCCGAAGCCTCCTCCGGTGCGACCGCGCGCGCCAAGGCCGCCAGCGCCGCGTCGTCCGCCGTGAGGCAATCCCAGGAGAGGCTCTTGTTGCGCACGGCGTGCCGGACCTGGCCGTCGAGCCCGCCGAGGTGCTCCAGCGCCGCCGCGACGGACGGGGCGTCGGCGCGGTCGCCGAGGAAGGGCGCGACCGCCTCGCTCGTCATCGGTTGCTGGTTGGTCTCGGCGCACCAAGCGCGCGCCGCGGCCTCGCCGAGCGGGATCCAGAAGGTCGGCCAAGGTTGGTGGTACCCGTTGTCACCCCAGGTCGTCATTAGGATGCCCGAGGCGCGGTGGCGGCGGGCGGCGTCGACCGCCTCGCGCACGTTTTGGCGCGCGAGCGGTAGCCGTCCGGTCAGGCTCTGCCAGGTCCCCGCGCCCGGCGCCACCAGGTAGTCGCGCCCGAGCTCGGCGAGCCGTCCGCACTGCGCGTCGAAGGGATGGCCGGGATCGTAGCCCCAGACCACGGGCAGGGCCTCGCGCGGGGCCTCGCCGGCGAGCTCGAGGTCCTCGAGCAGGATGTCGCCCCAGAACTGCATGCGCTTGCCGCGGGCGCGGACCGCCCCGTGGATCCGATTGAGGAAGTCGAGGTAGACGCGGTGCTTGCCGCGCGCGGCGACGGCGTCCTTGCTCCGGCCCTGGCCGAGCTCCCAGGGCTCGTCGCCGCCGATGTTGACCTGGCCGCTCGCGAAGTGCGGCAGGTAGGCGTCGAGCAGGCCCTCCACGAAGGCGAGCGAGGCGTCCGAGGGGAAGAGCGTCGAGGGGTGGGGCTTGAACTGGCCCGTCAGCGGGTGCGTCCACCCCTCGGGGCATTCCGCCAGCCGGCGGTAGGGCTCGTGCCGGAGCCAGCGCTCGAGGTGCCCGAAGGTGTTGAGGTTGGGCACGAGCTCGATGCCGAGCTCGGCGGCGCGCGCGCCGACCGCCGCGAGGTCCTCCGGCGTCAGCGGGGAGGCGTCCTTCCAGACCGCCTCGTGGCCGGGGAAGGCGAAGCTGTGCTCGACGTAGAGCTGGAGCTGGTTGAGCCGCAACGCGCCCATGGCGTCGACCAGCGCGAGCAGCTCGGGCAGGGTCGGCACCTTGCCGCGCGAGACATCGAGCATGAAGCCGCGCACCGGCAGGTCGGGGCGGTCGCGGATCTCGAGGCAGGGCAGGGCGCCCTCGGCGGCCGCGAAGAGCCCCCGCGCGACGCGCGCGCCATGGAGGAGCCCCGGGGCGTCGGTCGCCGAGAGCCGCGCGCCGGCTGCGGTGATCTCGAGCCGATAGCCCTCGGCGGGAAGGTCCGGGTCGCGCGCGACCTGCCAGGGCCCCGTGGCCGGGGTCGCCAGCGCGGCCTCGGCCTGGGCGATTGTCGCGGGCAGGCGGCCGAGCCATTCCCGGCCGGCGCGCCCCGGCGGGGAGGTGTGCGACCCGCCCAGCAGCGTCCGCTGACGGGGCCGGGGAAAGAGAAGCTCGGTCGGGTCGTCCATGGGCGGGACGGCCGGGGAGCGTGCGGGCGCGGCGGGGATTGTCCACGGGGAAGGGTCCGGAGCCCGCCCCAAGACTATCCATCATCAAATCTTGATAAGTTGATGAATCTTCTCTCAATCGGGGTCTCCCATGTCCCGCGATCGCTTCATCTTCTCCTCCGAGTCCGTCGGCGAGGGCCACCCCGACAAGGTGGCCGACAGCATCTCCGACACCGTCCTCGACGCCTGCCTCGCCGCCGACCGCGGCTCGCGCG
>CAIPVK010000226.1 GCA_903868455.1 uncultured Opitutia bacterium | reverse complement strand
TACAAGGTGGCCACCGCCTACATCCTCTACCGCTCCGAGCGCTCGCGCCGCCGCGAGGAGGAGGCCGCCGCCGGCCCCGTCGTCGAGGACCGCCAGGAGTCCATGCTCGTCGTCAAGCGCGACGACGGCACGACCTACTTCTGGGACGCCGCCTCGCTGCGCGCCCGCATCGCCTTCGCCGCCGCCGGCCTCGAGCTCGGCATGCCGACGGACGCGGTCGAGCAGGCCCTGCGCGCCGGCCTCTTCAACGAGATGTCCGAGGCCGACCTGCGCAAGACCCTCGAGCTCAACGCCAAGACCCTGATCGAGAAGGACGCCGACTTCGCCAAGTTCGCCGGCCGCCTCATGCTGACCTTCATCTACGAGGAGGTCCTCGGCTGGGACATCCTCCGCGACGGCCCCGCCCGCCTGCCCGAGTTCCACCGCAAGGCCTTCGCCGCCTACGTCGAGCGCGGCATCGCCATCCACCGCCTCTCCCCCGACCTCCGCAAGTACGACCTCGCCAAGCTCGCCGCCGCCCTCGACCCCTCGGCCGACCTCGACTTCGACTTCCTCGGCGTCCAGACCCTCTACGACCGCTACCTCATCGTCGACAAGACGGTGAAGCCCGCCCGCCGCCTCGAGACGCCCCAGTTCTTCTGGATGCGCGTCGCCATGGGCCTCTTCCACAACGAGCCCAAGGACCGCGAGGACTGGGCCATCCGCCTGCACGCCCTCTACAAGGGCCGCCGCTTCTGCAGCTCGACCCCGACCCTCTTCAACGCGGGCACGCTCCACAGCCAGCTCTCCTCCTGCTACCTCTACAAGGTCGACGACTCCATCGAGTCCATCATGCAGCGCGGCATCGCCGACAACGCCTACCTCTCCAAGTGGGCGGGCGGCCTCGGCGGCTCCTGGACGGCGGTGCGCGGCACCGGCTCCTACATCAAGGGCACCAACGGCGAGTCCCAGGGCATCATCCCCTTCCTCAAGCTCCACAACGACCAGCTGGTCGCCGTCAACCAGGGCGGCAAGCGCCGCGGCTCCGGCTGCGCCTACCTCGAGACCTGGCACAACGACATCGAGGAGTTCCTCGAGCTGCGCCGCAACACGGGCGACGACCGCCGCCGCACGCATGACATGAACACGGCCAACTGGATCCCCGACCTGTTCATGAAGCGCATGGAGGCCCGCCAGGGCTGGACCCTCTTCCACGCCAACCAGGTGCCCGACCTGCACGAGACCTACGGCGCCGAGTTCGAGCGCCGCTACGTGGCGTACGAGGCGCAGGCCAAGGCCGGCAAGATCTTCGGCAAGGAGATCCCCGCCATCGAGCTGTGGAAGAAGATGCTCTCGATGCTCTTCGAGACCGGCCACCCCTGGATCACCTTCAAGGACCCCTGCAACGTCCGCTCCCCCCAGGACCACGTCGGCGTCGTCCACTCCTCCAACCTCTGCACCGAGATCACGCTCAACACCTCGGCCGACGAGACCGCGGTCTGCAACCTCGGCTCGGTCGTCCTCGAGCAGCACCTCGACGAGCGGGGCGAGATCGACCACGCCCGCCTCCGCGAGACCGTCCGCGTGGCCGTCCGCGCCCTGGACAACGTCATCGACATCAACTTCTACCCGACCGAGGCCGCCCGCACCTCCAACCTGCGCCACCGCCCCGTCGGCATGGGCGTGATGGGCCTGCAGGACTGCCTCTACAAGCGAGACGTCTCCTTCGCCTCCGAGGCGGCCGTCGAGTTCAACGACGAGATCATGGAGGCCGTGGCCTTCCACGCCTACGAGGCCTCCTCCGACCTCGCCGCCGAGCGCGGCGCCTACAGCACCTACAAGGGCTCGAAGTGGGACCGCGGCCTGCTCCCCCAGGACACCGTGGACCTGCTGGCCAAGGAGCGCGGCGTCGAGGTCGAGGTGCCCCGCGGCGGCAAGCTCGACTGGACCCCGGTCCGCGAGAAGATCGCGCGCCAAGGCATGCGCAACTCCAACGTCCTCGCCATCGCGCCGACCGCCACGATCTCCAACATCGTCGGCAGCACGCCCTGCATCGAGCCGACCTACAAGAACCTCTTCGTGAAGAGCAACCTGTCGGGCGAGTTCATCGAGCTCAACGGCGCCCTCGTCCGCGACCTCCGCAAGCTCGGCCTCTGGAACCCCGAGATGGCCGAGATGCTCAAGTACGCCGACGGCTCGCTCGTCGACATCGAGACCATCCCCGCCCACCTGCGCGACAAGTACCGCACGGCCTTCGACATCGACCCCAAGTGGGTGGTCGACGCCGCGGCCCGCCGCCAGAAGTGGATCGACCAGGCCCAGTCCGTGAACCTCTGGCTGGCCAGCGACGACATGAAGGCGCTCTCGCACATGTACCGCCACGCCTGGCGCGCCGGCCTCAAGACGACCTACTACCTCCGCACCCTCGGCGCCTCCAACATCGAGAAGGCCACGGTCAAGGTCCCCGAGGCCGCCAAGCCCGCCCCCGGCCCGAAGGTCTACACCGAGGCCGAGAAGGCCGCCTGCTCGCTCGAGGCGCGCCTGCGCGGCGAGACCTGCGAGGCCTGCCAGTGACCCGGTAGTTCCGGAAACGCGACCGAGGCGGGCCCGCGGGCCCGCCTCGTCCTCTTGCCGGCCCTGCGCCGCGGCCCGCCGCTCAGCGCCCGCCCGGTGCCGGCGCGCGAGCTCCGGCGGGCTTGGCGTTGTCGACCGCGGGGTCCAGGTTCCGGCTATCCTCCAGGGCGCGGGTCTCCACCGAGCCGTCGGCGAGCTTGGCCACGAAGATCAGGCTGCGGCGGGTGGGGTCGAGGATGACGCGCGAGCTGAGGAGCACGCGGGGTTGGCCGCCGGGGACGGGCGCCATCATGACGACCTCCTCGGTCCGGCGCTCGGAGGCGGCCTCGGACGCGACCTGGCCGCCCGGGGCGAGCGTGAAGGGACGCTTGCCGATCCAGCCTTGGACGGGGCCGCCCGTGAGGTTGACGAAGCGCGCGCTGCCCCAGGCGTGGGTCCGCTCCGAGATCTCGACCGTCAGCGCCTGCGGGGGGTTGGAGGGGACGAGCAACAGGGCGAGCTTCTCGGCGCCCTCGGGGAGTCTCGCCTGCACGTAGGGCTTCCACGTCGGAGGGAGGCCGGGCTCGGCGGGGGGCTCCTTGCGTAGGAGCGTCCAGACCTCGCCCGCGCGCCCGCGCGTCGTCTCCAGGGGGCAGAGCCGGAGGATGCGGATGGGCTTGGGCTTGCCCGCGCCGTCGTCGAACGCCAGCTCGGGGCCGGGCGCGGCGGGCTCCGTCCACCACATGGGGAGCACGTCCACCGCGGGGCAGGCGGCGGCGAGAAGGGCGGCGGCGAGGAGGACGAGGCGGCTCACGGGGCGGGGATCCAGCGGAAGTCGGTGACGACGAAGCGGCGGCCGAGGGCGAGGTTGACGGCGGACAGGGCGGGGTTGCGCTCGGACATGTCGGCCACCTCGCCCTTGGTCCGGCGGATGCGGGTGCGGTAGTCGGGGTCGGCCACGGTCGACTCCGCGGCCTGGGGCGCGATCCAATCGGGCGTGCGCTGGACGGTCACCTCGCACCAGGCGCCGGCGCCCTTGTGCTCGCCGTAGGCGCGGATGACGAAGGTGTCGGAGCGGGCGGAGAGGTGCGGGCCGATGGCGGCGAGCACATCCGACTGCAGCACCATGTCGGGCCGGCCGAGGGCCAGGGGCGCCTCGGCGGGGACGCCCGAGGCGGCGAGGGCGGCGGCCTGCGGGAGTCGGGTCAGGGCGGTCGAGCCGATGGCGGTGGCGACGATGTCGGGGTTGAGCCCGGCCTCGTCGATGGCCGCCTGCAGGCTGCCCTTGCGGCCGTTCTCGTCGCCCTTGAGGCGGCGGTTGACGAAGTCGGCCAGGCACATGAACGGCCCGCGGGCGCGCACCTCCTCGACGATGGCCTCGGCGAGCCGGTCGAGCGCGGGGCCGCCGGCGGCCAGGCTGCGATACGTCCTCCAGCGATTCGTCTCGCCCGACTCGAGGCTCTCGCCGGCCGGCGGATGGAGCCGCGAGAACGGGTGGTCGGGGCGCTTGGTCAGGCCCTCGGCGAGGGCGCCGAAGCCGCCGGCCAGCTGGGCCTTCCAGGCGGCGACGGAGGTCGAGTTGACGTTGAAGGTGCCCTCCTGCATCAGCTGGCGGGCGGTCGTCGAGGGGTCGAGCAGGGCGGCCGCGCGCTTGGCCGCCGCCGCGGCCGCGGTCGCCTCGGTGGCCGTCGCGGGGGCGTCCGTCCGACCCGCCCAGAGGCGCAGGCGTCGGTTGGCGAGGGCGTCGGCCGATCCCGCCAGCAAGGCGTCCACCGCCGCCTGGAGCGTGGCGTGCGGCTGGGCGGTCCCGTCGGCCGCGGACGCCGTCCCGCCGTTGAGCCCCGAGAAGAAGGCCCGGTCCCAAAGGGCGAGGTTGGCCGCGTAGGAGAGGTCGAGGCGCTCCAGCGGGGAGCCCGTGCCGGAGGGGGCGGGCCAGTGCAGGACCTTGTCGAGCGCGTCGAGGCCCGGATGGGCGTAGCTGTTGCCGATGGCGTAGGCGGGATCGAGGTCGACCTCGCCGATGTCGGCGTGGGTCAGCTGGGCGAGCGCGACCAGCGGGCGGCGGGGCACCTGGAAGAGGATGGTCGTGCGGGTGCCCGAGCCCGGGAAGTGGGAGTCGCCCCACGAGGCCTGGTTCTTCTCCGGGACGTTGCCCGGCCAGAACTGGAGCTCGGTCAGCGGGTCGCCGGAGAGGGGCTTGATGCTCGCCTGCCAGCCCGGCGCGGCGGCCGACTTGCCGTCCCAGTTGCGCGGGTCGGCCAGCTGGGCGCGGGGGTTGAAGGCGAGGGTCGGCAGGGGGAAGCCGTTGGTCTCGGCCGCCGAGCGCAGGCGGAGCTCGGTGATGGCGAAGAAGCGCTTGTCGGGGATGCTTCCCGTGCGGTCCACCGCGGTCGAGCGGACGAAGGGCTGGCTGCGCACGACGCCCGGGGTCTCGGAGCCGACGATGGCCGCGGGGGACGAGCGGTAGGCGATGCGCTGCAGCAGATGCTCGTCGGAGTGGTCCTGATTGCCGACGGAGGAGCCGTCCATCCACGAGCGGTAGCCCGGGGAGTAGACCTGTCCGTAGTGGCGGTTGCCGCGGAAGAGGACGAGGTCGAAGGCGCTGATGAAGTTGCCGTTCGCGGCGGAAGGCTCGTCCACCGTCATCTCGGCGACCAAGGGCTCGCTCGTCCCGGGGTTGGCCACCGAGGCCACCAGGGAGTCGAGCAGGGGCTTGTTCTCGCGGATGAGCTGGTTCGTGCCGGGCGTGTAGGCGTTGATGCGGAAGTTCGAGAGCAGGTCGTACGCGAAGCCGCCCATCGCGTGGTTCATGTTGTTGGCGGCGGGCTCGATCTGCCAGCGGTCGCCGCGGAAGTTGGGGGTAAGGATGCGGGTCTCGCCCGGCTCGATGCGGAGCAGGCCTTGCGGCGCGGTCTTCCACGCCCCGCTGCCGAGGTCGAAGCCCTTCATCATGTAGGTCCGCCGGCTGCCGCGGTCCTGGCCCAGGCCGCAGGTGGCCGTGACGGTCCCCGGCGTGTCGGAGCGGCGGATGTTGAAGCGGACGTTGTTGAACTGGGTCCAGCTCACGCCGACGCCCATGAACTGGAGCGGGACGTCGTAGGGGTTGTGCACCGCCACGAACGGGTCGAGGCCGATGGCCAGGGTGTTGTCGCAATAGATGAGCGAGTGCACCATCCCGGCCCGGGTCACGTGCGGGGCGAGGCGCGCGGCGGTGTCCTGGGGTCGCGCCCTGGTCTGCCCGTCGGCGAGCGTCAGCGGGCGCGCGTGGCGCGGCTGGGCGGCGGACGTCGTCGCGTCCGGCTGCAGGACGCTGAGGTTGGCCTTGGGCCCGAAAAAGGGTGTCGGCGAGGTCGGCAGCGTGCCGCCGCCCGCGATGACCGTCGTGACCGTGCTGCGTTGCGCGGTGGAGCCTTGGACGAAGGTGTAGGGCGTCGAGCCGCGCGCGACCCAGCTGTCGGCCGCCACGGCGAAGCCCGATCCGGTGAGATGCGTGGCGCGAGCCGCCCCGGCCTCGGCCTCGCGCTTGTAGAGGCGGTAGTGGTTGCGCAGCAGGTCCCAGGTGGGGCCGCGCAGCACGTGGGGGCTCAGCGCCCGTCCGCGCGACTCCTCGTCGGGCACCGGGACCTCGAAGACGTAGCGGAGGAGGTCGGTGTTGTTCCACTCCGCCGACCCGGGGTCCGTCGTGTTCGTGAGGTCGCCCAGCAGGTTGGGCTCGTTCTTCTCGGGCGAGGCGGGGAAGCACGTGAGGTCCTTCCAGCCCTTCACCGCCCCCACGGTGGCGTAGGGCAGCTCGAAGGCGACCGAGAGGTCGACCTTCAGGCCGCCGTCGAGCGTGTTGGTCAGGATGCCGCGCGAGACCGCGGTGACATCGTGCCACGAGGCGCCGAGGCCCGTGGCGAGCGTCTCCTTGGCGGCCGCGTCCAGCGCGGTGGTCGCGGGGTTCGCGGCCCATGCCTGCAGGTCGGCGCGGCTGCGGGCGCGCGATAGGCCGGCCGCGTCGGGCGTGTCGCCGCGCGCGATCGCGGCGCGCAGGTCCTCATCCTTGGCCTCCCTGAGGCCGGCGGTCGCCGAGGTCGCGGTCGTCGGCTCGGCGCCCGACTGCCCGAAGGCGGTCAGGCGGAAAGCCTTCCACCAGGCGTTGACGCCCGTCGGCACCGCGGCGGGGGCCGCGGCGGTCTCCATCAGGGGGTCGTGCAGGTTGACGCGGGCCTTGACGCCCTCGTCGGCCGTCCACCACGCGATGCTGCCGCCCTCGGGCAGGGCGTAGGGCGGGCGCTTGACCAGCGGGGTCGCGCCGGCGGCGAAGCCGAGGTCGCGCACGCCGAGCAGCGGCACGCCGGATTCGACCAGGACTTTCCGCGGGGCGACGGCGACGGCGTTCGCGG
>CAIPVK010000225.1 GCA_903868455.1 uncultured Opitutia bacterium | reverse complement strand
TCCATCGTCGCCACCGCCGCGGGCGCCCTCGGCACCGGCGCGGTCACCCTGTCGGCCGGCGCCTCGCTCATCGCGGGCAACACCGCCAGCGTTTCCAACGCGATCACCGTCAACGCTCCCGCGGCCGGCGGCTTCATCATCTCGGAGTACGTCGAGGGTTCCTCGAATAACAAGTACATCGAGCTCTACAACGGCACTGGGGCCGCCATCGACCTTAGCCAGTACCAGATTCGTCTCTACGACAACGGGAAGAATGCCGCCGCGGCCGCCGCCGGGGTCGTCATCTCCACCCTCACGCCCGGCCTCAGCCAGCTCGCCTCAGGATCCACGCTGGTCCTGCGAAACCCCAGCGCCCCCACGGCGAATACTCCGGGCATCACCACCTACAGCTCCACCGGCATCACCTTCTTCAACGGCGATGACACCTTCGCGCTGGAGACCGTCGGCGGTGTCGCCGTCGACATCTTCGGCGTCATCGGCAACGACCCCGGCACCGCCTGGACGGCGGCCAATGGCAACACCACCCTCGACCGCACGCTTGTCCGCAATGCCGACGTCCTTGCCGGCGTCTCGACCAACCCCGCTGGCACCGGTCCCACCGGTTTCGCCACTCTCGGCACCCAGTGGACCCAGTCCGCGCAGGACACCTTCTCCGGTCTCGGCTCGCACACCATGAATGTGCCCGTCAGCAACGCCGGGCCGACCGTCCTCGGCGTGACCCAGGTCGACGATAGCGTCAATTTCACCGGCGCGGTCACGCTCAACGGCTCCGCCAACTTCACCGCCGCCGCCGGCGCCGTCGCCAGCTTCGACGGCAACATCTCCGGCGCGGGCGCGATCACCAAGGTCGGCGCCGGCACCGTCTTCCTCTCCGGCACCAACACCTTCGCGGGCGGCCTGACCGTTTCCGAGGGCACGCTCCAGGCCGGCTCCTTCGGCGCCCTCGGCGCGGGTGTCGTCAGCCTCGCGGGCGGCACGCTCGACCTCGGCGGCTACGACGTCGCCGGCACGATCTCGCTCGATGGCGGCGCGCTCGCCGGCACCGGCGGCCTCACCTCCGCCGCGACCCTCCTGGTGAACAGCGGCGCCACCCTGACCTTCGGCGGCCTCTCCACCTTCGGTTCCGCCAACCTCACGCTCTCGGGCGGCACGATCGACCTCGGCGACCTCAACCCGACCAACGTCATCACCTACGTCTCGGGGAGCTTCCTCAACGCCGACGCCTGGAGCGGCACCGTCGCCGCCTCCGGCACGGGCGACGTCACCTCCTCCATCGCCTCGCTGGCCTCGGCGGGCCTGACCGTCCAGCTGCAGTCCGGCCAGTCGGCGAATCTCGCCGGCGTCGCCGCCAACATCGTCCTCAACGGCGCCACCGTCTCGGGGCTCGGCTCCTTCGCCGGCAACCTCGCCGTCGCGTCGGGAACCGTCGACCTCGCCGGCATCCCCGCCTTCCTCGGCGAACTCGAGGTCCGCGGCGGCACGGTCAGCTTCGGTTCCGATGTCTCCGACCTCGCCATCACCTACCGCGGCGGCTCGATCACCGGCTCCAACTACACCGGCACCGTCACCATCGCGAGCGGCACGACCCTCGACCTCTCCTCGGGCTCCATCACCGGCTCGGCCACCGTCCGCACCACCGACGGGGCGAACGTCACGGTCGGCGGCGCCGCCAACGCGGTCGTCTACGCCGGCGGCGATGTCTACGGCCTCGACACCTTCACCGGCACCCTGACCGTCGACGGAGCCAAGTTGGTCGAGAACGGTCTCATCAACACCTCGGTGACCCTGGCCAGCGGCGGCGCCCTCGGCGGCGACACCCAGATCAACGGCAACCTTATCCAGGAGTCCGGCTCGATCCTCGCCCCCGGCAACTCGCCCGGCATCTCCATCGTGGGTGGTAACCAGACCCTCGCGGGCGGCGCCTCGCTCGCCCTGGAGGTCCTCAACCTCGTCAACCCCGTGGCCGGCACGGACTACGACACGGTCAATGTCCTCGGCGCCCTCAACCTCGGCGCCCTCGACACCTTCAACCGCTACATCATCCAGCTGACCTCGATCGACGGCGTGAACGCCAACGCCACGGCCGCCGGCTTCCTCGCCGACCAGACCTTCCAGCTCGTGGTGTTCACGTTCGGCACGCTCGACCTCGGCGCCAACAGCTCGCTCGTCGACCTGTTCGACATCCAGACGACCACGGCCAACTTCGCCTTCCTCGGCGAGGATGGCGTGACGCCGGTAGACGCCGCGCGGTTCTCGCTCTCCCAGGTCGACAACACGATCGTGCTGACCTACACCCCGATTCCCGAGCCCTCGACCTACGGCCTGATGCTCGGCGGCCTCGCCCTCGCCGGCGCGGCGATCCGGCGCCGGAAGGCCAAGGCGGCCGCCGCCAAGGCTTCCGAGTCGGCGGCCTGATCCAAAGGGCATCGACCTCGCGAGGGCGGCTTCGGCCGCCCTTGATTTTGGTAGGGATGGCTCTCCGAGCCGTCCGTGCCTTGGGTAGGGTCCGCTCGCCGAACGGACCGCATGTATCGGGTAGGGTCGCGGCTACGTCCGTGACCTAGGGGGTGCGAGGATTCGGAGGATGGGGAGGAGCCGGAGGAGGCGGAGGAATCCGCTACCGGGGCCGCAGGCCCCTCCGCTGCCACCGCTGGCACCGCTGACCCCGCTGGTAGGGCATGGGCGTAACCATGCCCCTACCTGGGACAGATTTCAGATGAAAGAGTTCAAAGTCAAGGGGATGGAGGGCGGGCCTCGGATAAAAAAAAGTAAAACTGTCGAAATTTGTACGCCCAACTCCCTGGCGGTTGCACCCCCTCCATGCCAATTCATCCGCCCCGCCAACCCATGTGACATTGGTTACGAAACCCGCGTGTAATCTTAACCGTACGTAAGCGAGTTTGGGCTTCGGGTTTGCGGGCCGAAGGGCACGTTCTCATCCGCACCCTTCCTCGCCATGCGTCTCACCACCGCCCTCCTCATCGCCGCCGGGACCGCGCTAAACGCGCAGTCCTTCACCGGGACCTACACCTTCGGGTCCTCCGGTAACGTCTCCTCCTTCGCCTACAACGGCACCGACATCGCCAACCTTACCGAGGGCGCGATCGTCAAGTCCGCCGGCATCACCACGAGCAGCAGCACCGGTAACTTCCGCGCCACCAACTGGACCACCGCCACCTCCATCGACACCGGCGACTACATCGGCTTCTCGCTCACCGCCGCCGATGGCTACGAGATCGACATGTCCACCATCACCTTCGGTGTCGGCCGAAGCGGCACCGGCACCAGGAACTGGGCCTGGCGCTCGAGCCAGGACAATTTCGCGTCGGACCTCGCGGTCTACGACACCCTAGCCACCGGTGTCACCAACACTTCAGGGGTCCTTTCCCACGCCGATAACACGACCCTGTACACGGGCAACATCCTGAACCTCGGCTCCCTCGCCGCCGGCACCACCATCGAGTTTCGGCTCTACAGCTGGTCCGCCGAGGCCGCGGGCGGCTCGGCCGGCCTCGCCGGGGCGCTTACCTTCGCCGGTACGCTGAACAGCACCACGCCTCCCGCACAGAACCCCTCCACCGGTCTGTACTGGGCCGGCTCGGGTTCCGGCGGCGCCGGCACCTGGACCTCGTCCTCGACCACCTTCGCCACCGACGCCACCTACGCCACCTCGGGGCTCGGCATCGGTTCCGGCACCGTGGTCTTCGCCGGCACGGCCGGCACGGTCGCGATCTCCGGCGGCGTCTCCGTCGCCTCCGGCCTCCAGTTCTCGACCACCGGCTACATCCTCTCGGGAGACACCCTCACCCTCTCCGGCGCCTCCGCCGCCAACAACACCCTCACGACCGACTTCGGCGTGACCGCCACTGTCTCGTCCGTCATCGCCGGCAGCGCCGGCCTGACCAAGGCGGGGGCGGGCAGCCTCGTCCTCTCGGGCGCCAACTCCTACACCGGCGGCACCACCATCGCCGCCGGCACCTTGACCGCCTCCACCGCCAGCCTCTCCGGAGCCGTCACCAACAACGGCGCGCTCGTGCTCGACCAAGCCACGGACGCCACCTACTCGGGCGCCATCTCCGGCACGGGCTCGCTGGCCAAGTCGGGCGCCGGCGCCCTGACCCTCTCGGGTGCCAACACTTACTCGGGCGGCACCACCGTCTCGGCGGGTTCCCTCATCGGCGACACGGCCTCGCTCCAGGGCGGGATCGTGAACAACGCCGCCGTCACCTTCGCCCAGGCGACGACGGGTACCTATGCCGGCTCCGTGTCCGGCACGGGCTCCCTGACCAAGTCGGGCAACGGCACCCTCACCGTCACCGGCAGCCTCGGGCACTCCGGCGGCACCACGGTCTCGGCCGGCACCCTCCAGGTCGGCTCCGGCTCCACCACCGGCTCCCTCTCGGGCGACGTCGCCCTCGGCTCCGGGACGACCCTCGCCTTCAACCGCAGCAACAACACCTCCGCCTCCGGCGCCATCTCCGGCACCGGCGCGTTGACCAAGTCCGGCGCCGGCGCCCTGACCCTCTCGGGCTCCAACAGCTACTCAGGAGGCACCACGGTCTCGGCCGGCTCGCTCCTCGGATCGACCGCCTCGCTCCAGGGCTCGATCGTCAACAATGCCGCCCTCGTCTTCAGCCAGGCGGATGACGGCACCTTCTCGGGTTCCATCTCGGGCACGGGTTCCCTCTCCAAGCTCGGCGCAGGCGTTGTCACCCTGTCCAACGCCAACACCTTCTCGGGCGCGGTGAACGTCGGCGGCGGCGCCCTGCGTCTCGGCTCGGCCTCCGCCCTCGGCTCGGGTTCCGTCACGGTCAACGGCGGCGGCATCCTCCTCAACGCCGGCCTCGATCTCGCGCGCTCCCTCACCTTGGGCGCCGCGGGCGGGCTCTTCATCTCGGAGTACGTGGAGGGCTCCTCCAACAACAAGTACCTTGAGCTCTACAACGCCACCGGCGCCACCGTCGACCTCTCAGGGTACCGCTTGGCCATCTACGCCAACGGCGCTGTCACTCCCAACACGCCCCTCGCCCTGAGCGGCAGCCTCGCCGCCGGTTCCGTCGTCGTCCTCCAGGCCAGCTCCGCCGCGCTGACGCTGCCCAACGGCGTCACCGGCGTCACCGTCGGTCTCAACTACAACGGCAACGACGCCGTCGCCCTCCAGCTGGTGGACGGCACCCAAGTCGACGTGGTCGGCGTCATCGGCAATGATCCGGGCACCGGCTGGACCTCCGGCGGCAACACCACCGTCAACGCCACCCTCGTCCGCTCCGCTTCCGTCAGCGTCGGGAATCCCACCGGCGGGCTGGTCTCCCTAGGCTCCGATTGGATCTCCTTCGCCTCGGACACCGCCTCCAATCTCGGCAGCCACACCTTCTCGGGTGCCGGCGCCGGCGCCGGTTCCGGCACCCTGGGCCTCGCCGAGGCCGGCGCGGCCACCTTCTCCGGCGCCATCGCCGTCAACGGCGCCGCCACGCTGACCGCCGCCGCCTCGGGCACGGCCACCTTCTCCGGCGTCCTTTCCGGCGCGGGCTCCGTGACCAAGACCGGCGAGGGCCTCGTGGTCCTCTCCAACGCGAACACCTATTCGGGCGGCACCACGGTCTCGGCCGGCACCCTCCGCATCGGCGATATCGCCTCCCTCGGCTCAGGCAACGTCGCGGTCTCGGGCGGCGTGCTCGACCTGAACAACCTCGCCCCGACCAATGTCATCGTCCTCTCCGGCGGTTCGCTGGCCAATTCCTCCGCCTGGGCCGCCGCCGGCACCATCCAGCTCAGCGGCACGGTCGACTCGACCGTCATCAACGGCCTGGAGGGCGTGACCGAGGTCAAGGTCGCCGCCGGCGCCACCGTCAACCTGGCCGGTGTCACCAAGGACATCGTTTTCGAGGGCGGGTCGCTCAACGGCCTCGGCTCCTACAACGGCAAGATCAAGGTGAAGGGTAACCTCGACGTCAGCGGCGGCACCCACGCCGGCGAGCTCGAGGTGGCCTCCGGAGGCACCCTGGACTTCGGCAACGCCGCCTCCAGCCGCGCGGTGAAGTTCACCGGCGGCGCCATCACCGGCGCCAATTTCACCGGCAACGTCGAGGTGGTCGGCTCGGGTATCGCCCTCACCTCCTCGATCGGCGCCGGCAAGGTCCGCCTCACCGCGGGCAACTCCGCCTCGATCCAGGCCGGATTCAACCGCGCGATCACCTTCGAGGGCGGCGAGCTCACCGGCTTGGACAACTACTCCGGCGCCTTGACCGTCGACGGCTCCTCCACCCTCGACCTCGACGGTGCCTCCAACACCGCGGTCAACTCGGGGGCCTCCATCACGGTCGCCTCGGGCTCGACCCTCAAGGGCTCGGGCACGGTCGGCTCGATTGTCCAGTCCGCCGGCTCGATCCTCGCCCCGGGTAACTCGCCCGGCCTGGTGACCACCGGCACAGCCGACCTCGCGGGCGGCGCCGACATGCAGGTCGAGTTCTTCGCGGCCACCGGCACCCGTGGCACGGCTTACGACGCGGTCACCGTGACGGGCGAGCTGGACTTGTCCGCGCTCACCAACGTCAGCCGTTACACGCTCAACCTCATCTCGCTCTCGGCCCTGCCTTCCACCCAGGGTCCGCTGGCCGGGTTCGACGGCTCGACGGCCTACATCTACGAGTTGTTCACCTACGCCACGCTGACCCTGCCCGCGTCCTACACGGGCAGCATCTCGGACCTCTTCACCATCGACACCTCGGCCTTCGAGGATGCCAACGGCAACGCGGTCACCGGCAGCTTCACGGTGTTCAACAACACCTCGACCAACACCCTCGAGCTTCAGTACGCCCCCATTCCCGAGCCCTCGACCTACGGCCTGATGCTCGGCGGCCTCGCCCTCGCCGGCGCGGCGATCCGGCGCCGGAGGAAGAATTCAAAGTAAAGAATTCAAAGGAAAGAAACGGTGGGTGACCAGGGGGCCGGGAAACCGGCCCCTTTTTCGCGCCAAGGCTTGGAAAAAGAGGATTCCGAGGATGACGAGGAGGCGGAGGAGACGGAGGATTTAGCTACAGGGAGCGCAGCTCCCTCCGCTGCCACCGCTGCCACCGCTGACCCCGCTAAATGGGTAGGGACGCCTCTCCGAGGCGTCCGCGGCCGGCTCGGCGAGCCGGCCCTACCCAAGCCAGATTTCAGATGAAAGAGTTCAAAGTAAAGAAGAGCACCCTCCTCCGCCTCCTCCGAATCCTCCGCTTCCTCCCCATCCTCGTCCTCCCCTGCCTTTCCTTTCCCCTCTTCCCTTCCCCCTCCCCCCTCGCTATCACCCCCCGATGCCCGTCACCCGAGCCCAGATCATCCGGCGCGGCCTCCTCTGCGCCTGCCCGAACTGCGGGTCGCGCGGCTTGCTGGCCTCCTGGTTCCGCCTGAAGCCCGCCTGCGGCGGCTGCGGGATGGACCTCGCGAAGTCGGACGGCTTCTACACCGGGACGACCTCCATCGGCTACGTGGCCTCCATCCTCGTCGTCCTCATCCCCGCCTGCGTGCTCGTCGCCAAGAAGGTCCTCAGCGTCCCCGTCGGCATCGCCCTCGGCATCGGCGGCAGCTTCCTCTTCGTGGTCGGCCTCTACCCCGCCATGCTCTGCTGGATGGTCATGGCCTACCATGTCGCCCTCCCCGGCGACCTGCCCGCCAACCGCGACCCTTCCTGAGCGATGGGCTTCTCGCTCCTGACGGCGCTGCTCTTCGCCTGGTCGGTCACCTGCGCCCGCCAAAGCACCCGGCACCACGGCGCCGACCTCGCCAACCTCGGCCGCATCCTCGTCGCCCTCTGCGTCCTCGGCTCCTGGGTCCTCCTCTCCGGACGCGAGCCCATAGCCCCCGGCTGGGCCTGGCTCGTCCTGAGCGGCGCCCTCGGCCTTGGCATCGGCGACATCGCCCTCTTCCACGCCCTGCCGCGCATCGGCCCCGGCCTGACCCTGCTGCTCATGCAGTGTCTCGCCGCGCCCTTCGCCCTCGTGATCGAGTACCTCATGCTCGGCACGACCCTCAGCTGGGCCCAGGCCGGCGCCGCGTCCGTCATCCTCGGCGGCGTGGCCCTCGCGCTCGGCGCACCCGCCGAGGGCGACCCCGCGCAACGCCGCCTCGGCATCGCGCTGGCCATCCTCGCCGCGCTCGGGCAGGCCTGCGGCGCCGTCAGCACCCCCCTCGCCAAGGCCGCCTGTGTCGCGGCCCAGCATCCCGTGCCCGACGGCATCAGCCAGGGCTTCGTGCGCCTGCTCGGCGGCGTGCCCGTCATCCTCGGCTTCGTCCTGTGGCGCGCGCGGTCGCTGCCCGGCGGCCTCCTCGGCGAGGTGCGCCGCCCCTACCTCCCGTGGCTGGCGCTGGCCTGGCTCGTCATGAACGGTCTCTCGGGGCCGTCGCTCGGCATCGCCTGCTACCAGCAGGCCTTGCTCGACCAGCCCTCCGCGCTGGTGCTGAGCTTGGTCGCCCTCTCGCCCATCCTCGCCCTGCCCATGCAAGGGCTGACGGAGGGGCGACGCCCCGGCCTTCGCACCTGGATCGGGGCCGCCGTGGCCGTCGGCGGGGTCATCCTGCTGCGGCTGGCCTAGATTATAATACAAATTCCCCGATTGTAAGGCGCGCGGGTTGACAGATCCGGGCGCCGGTGAGAGGCTTCGCGCGTCGGCTCAACTATGTCCCTGCGCCACCCGCCGAGCCGACACCCCCGCAACCTCCACCCCCAAGCGACGACCCACGGCTTCCTCGTCCGCCCCACCGCCCCGGTGACCGCCCCCGCGGTCGCCCTTCTCGGCTAAGGCATCCGACGCGCCCAGGTCTTCCGCAAGGGACACCCGCGCGTCGACGCCGCACCCCGGCCATGGCGACGACCACCCGTCATCGTTTGGCGCGCGAGTCCCTCCGCGCCCTGCGCCTCATCGTCGACTCCGACGCCTTCGCGCCCGAGTCGGCCCGGCACCCCGACCAGGACGCGTCCCCCCATTGGCAGGACGACGGCCTCCAGGTCGTGCCCAACGAGTCCTTCGAGCGCGACGACTCGCCTGAGCCGCAGATCGTCATCTTCACGCGGCACGCCGCTCCGCTCGGCTGGGCGCTCCTCTCCGTGCGCGACGCGCTCGCGCCGTACCTGAGCCCGGAGAACCGCCCGCTGATCTTCGGCCAGCTCGGCCTCGCCCTGCGCGTCGCCCAGGCCGCGCCCGCGGGGTCGACGGCGCGCGGCCTCCTGCGCGCGCTCCTGGACGCCGCCGAGGAGGTCCTCGAGGCCGCCGCCGAGGCCCACCGCCTGCATCGGCGCCGGCGCGCCCGCTGATCCCGCTCAGGCGTCGAACAGGCCCATCACCTCGAGGCCGACGGCGTCCGCGACGAGCCGGCCCTCGAGCGTGAGGGCGAGCGTGGCGCCATCCCACGTCGCCAAGCCCTCCTCCGCGAGGCGCGCGGCGAGCTCGTCCCATCCCTTCGGCAGCGCGACGCCGAAGCGCGCGGCGAGGTCCGCCGGTCGCACGCCGCGGTTCATCCGCAGCCCGAAGACGAGCGCGTCGCAGAGGAGCAGGGCGGGGGAGAGGCCGACCACCTGCTCGACGGCGGGCGCGCCCGAGGCCACGCCCTTGGTCCAGCGGTCGAGGTCGGCGACGTTCGACCAGCGGCGGCCGGCGTGCTGCGAGGCGGCGGAGGGGCCGAAGCCGACCCACTCGCCCATGTCCCACGTGGCGAGGTTGTGGCGGCAGGCGTGGCCCTCGCGCGCGAAGTTCGAGATCTCGTACTGCGCGTAGCCGGCGTCCTCCAGCACCGCCCAGGTGCGGCGGTAGAGGCGCGTCTCGAGGTCGCGGTCGATGCGCACCTTGCCCTTGGAGAGCTTCACGAACATCGCCGTGTCCTCCTCGAAGGTCAGGCAGTAGGTCGAGAGGTGGTCGGGCCCGAGGCGCACGGCCTCGCGCAGGTCGGCCTCCCAGCGGGCCTCGTCCTGCCCCGGCACCGCGAAGATCAGGTCGAGGTTGACGCTCGCGAAGCCGGCGGCGCGGACGAGGTCCCAGGCCTCGCGCACCTGCTTGAGCGAGTGACGTCGCCCGAGCGCCTCGAGGGTCGTCGGATCAAAGCTCTGCACCCCCATCGACACCCGGGTCACCCCGGCCGCCTTGAGGGCGGCCAATTTGTCGGCCCGGACCGAGGAGGGGGCCAGTTCGACGGACCATTCGGCCGGTCGGCCGAGCAGGCGGACCATGGAGTGGCCGAGGCGGCCCAGGTCCTCGGCAGGGAGCAGGCCCGGGGTGCCCCCACCCCAAAAAGCCGTTTTTTCTTCGATTTTTACCCCGGATTGGGCCATCTCGGCCTCAATAGACGCCAAATAACCCTCGATTTTGGGCCTTTCGGGTTGTTCTTGGTAAAAAGCGCAGAAATCGCAGCTCGAGGCGCAAAAAGGGACGTGGAGGTAGGCCGAGGGCATCGCGGACACCTAGGGAATGCCCAAATGCCCGTATTTAACCACGCCAATTTTCGTGCCGTTTCTCAGAGGTTTCGTGAAAGGGGCTTGCCTCGGCCGTTTAGTGAATCCAAATTTATCATCTTCAAACGTCCATGCGCACCTCGCTCGCCCTCCTCGCCGCCTCGTCGGCCGCCGTCTTCGCCGCGCCTCCCGCGAGCCAGACCGTCAGCTACTCCAACACGCTGACCGTCAACGGCACGAACACCTACTCCGATCTCACGCTCTCGCAGTTCAACACGAACCTGGGCACGCTCATCGGCGTCACCCTTACGGTCAACGAGTTCTCCATCGGCGGAACCTTCGATGCCACCGCCGTGAACGGCCCCGGTGTGCTGAACTATTTCGGAACCAGCGCCTTCCTCCGCCAGAAGGTCACCAACTCCCTCGGCTTCACCACGCTGAGCGTCACCGAGTCCACCGATGACAACCTGGTGATCACGCCCGGCGTCGGCGCGGCCCTCACCCAGGACGTCACCCAGCAGTTCTCCATCACCGAGTACATCATTGCCCAGAACGCCGTCACCAACGTCGCCTCCGGTTTCTGGAGCGCCTACGAAGGCACGGGTTCGATTTACCTCCAGCTGAAGAACAACCCTGGCATCACGATGACCGCGCCCACCGCTCAGTTCAGCGGCACCAACGCCACCGCCTTCGCCGATGTCACCGTGACCTACACCTACACCCCCGTCCCCGAGCCCTCGACCTACGGTCTCATGCTCGGCGGCCTGGCCCTCGCCGGCGCGGCCCTCCGCCGCCGTCGCAAGGCCTAAGCCTTCCGGCTGACGCATCAAGGCCCGGCCCTCGCGCCGGGCCTTTTTGTTTGGCGCGATCGGCGGCGCCTCGGTCGGCTCGGCGAGCCGCCCCTACCTTCTCAAACTTCGCCCTGAGGGGCATTCTTCCTCCGCCTCCTTTCTCCACCCCTTCATCCTTTCATCCGTTCATCCCTTCATCCAAGAATGCCCTCGGACTCGGTCGGCTCGGCGAGCCGCCCCTACCCGAACCCCGCCTCCTCCGAATCCTTCCTCCCGCCCCATGTCCCCCTGGTTCAATCCCGCCCGCGAGCTCGACGCCCTGATCCGCCGCGTCGCCGCCGGCCTGCCCGCGCTCGGCCCCGCCTTCGACCCCCAGGTCCGTCCCGCCACCGACGCCCGCCATGGCGACTACCAGGCCAACGGCATCCTCGCCGCCGCCAAGGCCGCCAAGGCCAACCCCCGCGCCCTTGCCACGGACCTGCTGTCGGCCCTCCAGGCCGAGGGCACCCTCGCCAAGGCCGGCCTCGAGGTCGAGGTCGCCGGCCCCGGCTTCCTCAACTTCCGCCTGACGCCCGCCGCCCTCCACGCCTGGATCCAGGCCTTCCCCGACGCCGACGCCTGGCGCCGCGGCGCGGCCGCGCTCCACGCCGGCCGCAAGGTCGTCATCGACTACCCCTCGCCCAACACCGCCAAGCAGATGCACGTCGGCCACCTGCGCCCGATCGTCATCGGCGAGGCCGTCGCCCGCCTGCTCGAGTTCTGCGGCGCCTCGCTCACCCGCGACAACCACATCGGCGACTGGGGCACCAACTTCGGCATCCTCATCCTCGCCATCCGCCTCAAGGGCTTCGTGCTCGACGCCGCCAGCCCGACCGCGCTGGAGGACCTCGAGGCGCTCTACAAGGAGGGCAGCGCCCTGACCAAGGCCGACCCC
This sequence comes from uncultured Opitutia bacterium, assembly GCA_903868455.1. Classification (GTDB taxonomy): domain Bacteria; phylum Verrucomicrobiota; class Verrucomicrobiia; order Opitutales; family UBA953; genus UBA8828. The sequence continues at coordinate 10,170 of CAIPVK010000225.1, read as the reverse complement.
GCCGCGCTCGACGCCGCGCGCGCCGAGCTCGCCCGCCTGCAGTCGGGCGACGCCGAGAGCCTCGCGCTGTGGGAGCGGATCGTCGCCGTCTCCAACGCCGCCTGCCAGCGCATCTACGACCAGTTCGGCCTCCGCTCCGACGTGGTCCTCGGCGAGTCCTTCTACCGCGACAAGGTCGACCAGGTCTACCGCGAGCTCCAGGCGTGCGGCCTGGCGGAGGAGAGCGACGGCGCCCTGGTCGTCTGGCACGACGAGGTCCCGCGTTACTCCCGCCACGCCGAGACCAAGCTGCCCTTCATCGTCCGCAAGAAGGACGGCTCCTCGAACTACGCCTCCACCGACCTCGCCACGGTCCTGTACCGGGCCGAGGTCCTCGGGGCGCAGGAGGTCGTCTACGTGACCGACGGCCGCCAGCAGGACCACTTCCAGCAGCTCTTCCTCACCGCGGAGAAATGGTTCAAGGCCACGGGCCGGACCCTCCCGCGCCTGCGTCACGTGTGGTTCGGCACCATCCTCGGGGAGGACGGCAAGGCCATCAAGACGAAGTCCGGCGACCCCGTCCGCCTCCAGTCGCTCATCGACGAGGCCACGGCCAAGGCGCTCGAGAAGGTGAACGAGAAGAGCGGCGACCTCCCCGAGGCCGAGCGCCGCGACGTCATCGCGCCGCGCCTCGGCGTGGCCGCCCTGCGCTACGCCGACCTGGTGTCCAACCGCACGATGGATTACCGGTTCTCCTGGGACAAGATGCTCGCCTTCGAGGGCAACACCGCCCCCTACCTCCTCTACCAGGCCGTCCGCGTCCGCTCCGTCTTCCGCAACGCCGGCGTCGCGGCGGGGCAGGGCGAGGCCGGGGCCACCCCGCCCGAGACCCCCGGGGAAATCGCGCTCGCGCGCAAGCTGCTCGGCTTCACCGCCGCGCTCGACGAGGCCTCCGAGGACCTCCGCCCCCACATCCTCTGCACCTACCTGCACGAGCTCGCGGGCGCCTACAGCTCGTTCTACGCCGACAACAAGGTGCTCGTCGACGACCCCGCCGTGCGCGCCCGTCGCCTCGCGCTCTGCGCCCGCACCTCGGCCCTGCTCGAGTCCGGCCTCCGACTCCTCGGCATCGAGCCGCTGGAGAGGATGTGAGCGCGTGGACCTGCGCGTCGTCCTGGTCGGCCCCGAGAACCCGCTCAACGTCGGGTTCGTCGCGCGCGCCATGCGCTGCCTCGGCGTCGAGGACCTCGCCCTGGTCACCGACTGGAAGGAGCTCCCGCGCGAGGCGCGCGTGACCGGCGTGGCCGCCCCGGCGATCCTGGACGCCGTCCGCCTCCTGCCCACCCTCGACGCCGCGCTCGCCGATTGCGCCACCGCCGTGGCCTTCAGCCGCCGCCCGCTCGGCATCGGGCAGCGCGCCTTCGACCTGCCCGCGCCGCCCCCGGAGCTCGGCGAGGCGCGGGGCAGGGTGGCGCTCGTCTTCGGGCGCGAGTCCAACGGGCTGACGCGCGAGGAGGCCGCGCTCTGCCCCTGGCGCTGCCGCATCCCCGTCGCCCCCGGGCTGAGCCTGAACCTCGGCCAGGCCGTCTCGATCGCCCTCTACCAGCTGCGCTGCCGGGCGGCCGAGCCGGCGCCCGCCGCGGCCGAGCCGGTCGTCGCCCTCGGGCACCAGCTCCGGCTGCAGGCCTTCCTCGACGAGCGCCTCTCGCGCTCGCACCGCTTCGGGCCCCCGCGCCTCGAGCGCCTGCGCCAGCTGCTCTACCGGCTCCGCATGACCGAGGCGGAGCACAACCTGCTGGAGAGCGTCATGCGCGAGCTGGACGACCCGGTCGCGGAGCGCCGGGCCCGCAAGCGGGCCAACGAGGAATAGCGTTGCATCATCTTATCAAGATAGGTTGATTTGAACTTATGCCAGCGGACCTCGTCCAGCGCCTGCGCGCGCCGCGCCCCACCGTCTCGGTGGAGTTCTTCCCGCCGAAGACGCCGGAGGCGACGTCCCTCATGCTCGCCGAGGCCGCCCAGCTGCGCCCCCTCGGCATCGACCTGGCCTCGATCACCTACGGCGCGGGCGGCTCCACCCGGGCCGCGACCCTCGACGCGGGCCGCGAGCTCGTCGCCCTCGGCTACGGCGTGATCGGCCACCTGACCTGCGTCGGCCACAGCCGCGCCGAGCTCGAGGCGTTGGTCGACCAGTACGCGGCCGCCGGCTTCTCCGGCATCCTCGCGCTGCGCGGCGACCCGCCGAGGGGCGCGACCGGCTTCACGCCCCACCCCGAGGGCCTGAGCCACGCCTCCGAGCTCGTCGCCCTCGTCCGCGCCCGCCTCGGCTCGCGCCTGGCCGTCGGCGTGGCCGGCTTCCCCGAGGGCCATCCGGACTCCCCCTCGCCCGAGGAGGACCTGCGCTGGTTCGCGCACAAGGTCCGCGCCGGCGCCGATTTCGTCACGACCCAGCTCTTCTTCGACAACGCCGACTACCTCCGCGGGGTCGCCGCCGCGCGCGCCGCGGGCGTCGACGCGCCGATCATCCCGGGCATCCTCCCGGTGCGCACCCTCCGCCAGGTCCGCAACTTCTGCGCCCTGAGCAAGGCCCGGCTGCCGCGCGAGCTGGAGTCGCGCCTCGAGGCCTGCGGGGAGGACGAGGCCGCGCAGCTGGCCGTCGGCCTCGACTGGGCCGAGGCCCAGATCGCCGGCCTCCTCGCCGCGGGCGCCCCGGGCGTCCACCTCTACATCGTGAACCGCTCCGACACGGCCCGCGAGCTGCTCGGCCGCCTGCGGGCGCGGGGCGCGCTGCCGGCCTGAGGAAGCAGCCTTGCCCGCCGGCTCCCGCGCGGCTTGGCTTGCGCGCATGACCCCGCCCGATCCCAGGCAGCCTTGGCGATGGGGCGACGCCGTCCGGTGGGTGCTCTACGACTTCGGCAACACGGCCTTCGCCATGGTCGTGCTCGCGCTGGTCTTCCCGCGCATGTTCCACACGAGCTGGGCCGGGCACCTCTCCCCGGAGATGGAGTCGGTCGCCTACAAGGTCACCCAGTCCGTCCCCTGCCTGCTCGTCTTCGTCCTCGCCCCCTTCCTCGGCCAGCTGGCCTCCTCGGCCGGCTTCCGGGCGCGCGGCCTCCGCCTCGCCGCCGTCCTGGGCGCCCTGCTCACCGCCGCCATCGGCGCGCTGGCGCCCGGGGATTGGCTCGGGGCCTCGCTCCTCTACGCGGCCTCGGCCGCGTGCTTCTACGTGGCGGCGACGCTCTATGACTCGATGCTCGTGGACTGCGCGCCCCCGGGGCGCCGGCACGTGCTGAGCGGCGCGGGCTTCTCCGCCGGCTTCGTGGCGGGCATCCTCATCCTGCTCGTCCTCGCCTCGGGCGCCTTCGCCGGCGGCATCGCGTGGGTCTACCCCGCGGCCGCCGTCTGGTGGCTCGCCTTCGGCGCGCCCCTCCTCCTGCGCCCGTCCGGCCCCGCCGCGCCGCTCCCGCCGCTGCGCGACACCTGGCGCGAGACGGTCGCCACCGGGCGCGAGATCTGGTCGCGCGCCGAGGTGCGTTGGTTCCTCGTCGGCTTCATCCTCTACATCGACGGCGTCCACGCGGTGAAGACCTCGGCCACCCACCTTGGGTCGGTGCTCGGCTTCGGCACGGAGGACCTGATCAAGGCCTTCCTCGTCGCCCAGGTCGTCGGCGTCCCCGCCGCCCTCGGCTTCGGCTGGCTCGGCCACCGCCTCGGCGCCCCGCGCGTCCTGACCCTCGGCCTCGTCGCCTACGCGGGCATCGCCGTCTGGGGCGGCCTCCTGCGGCCCGGCGAGGTCGAGCTCGCCGGCCTGCGCTTCCCGAGCGTCTGGCTGCTGGCCGCGCTGGTGGGTCTCGTCCAAGGCGGCGTGCAGGGCCTCAGCCGATCCCATTTCGCCTCGCTCGTGCCCGAGGGGCGCGCGGCGGCCTACTTCGGCTTCTACGGGATGGTCGGCCGCTTCGCCGCCTTCCTCGGCCCGCTGCTCGGCGCCGCGGTCGGCTGGGTGATGGCCGACCCCGCGGACCCCACCTCGGCCGAGCGCTGGGGCTTCGGCTCCTTCGCCCTCCTGTTCGTCGCCGGGATCATCGGCCTCGGCCTGAGCTCGCGCGCGCGCCGCGCCGCCTGAGGCGGCTCAGGCGTCGTGATGCGCGAGGAAGGCCCGCGAGCCTTCATCGCCGAGGTAGGCCGCGAGCAGGCGGGGGTCGCTCTTGGTCAGGTCCACCACGATGAGCCCGTCGAGGCACCCCCCGAAGGTCTCGTCCACGTTGAACGCGATGAGCCGACCGTTGAGCTTGAGGTAATGCTTGAGCAGCACGGGCACCGGCTTGCCGTCCTCCTCGATCTCGCTGACCAGGCCCGACATGTGCTCGAACTCGTAGGCGCACTCGCGCAGCAGGTCGACGGTGGCGTGCCCCAGCCCCATCTGGCGGGGCGGGTTCTTCGCGCGAACCAGCCCGGAGAGGTCCTCGGCCGACCGGTTGTGGCGTAGCCAGGCCAGCATCAGCTCGCGGGAGGCCGGGCTGTAGTCGGGGTTGATGCTCACCGGGCCGAAGAGCAGATGGTAGCGGGGGTTGCGGACGACGTAGGCGCCGATGCCGCGCCAGAGGAGGGGCAGGGTGCTCGCCTTGCGCTGGTATTCGGGGCGGATGAAGGAGCGCCCGAGCTCGAGCGCCGGGTCGAGCCGGCGGAAGAACTCCGTCCGGAAGTCGAAGAGCGTCGAGGTGTAGAGCCCGCGCTTTCCCTTGGAGGGCAGGATGCGGTCCGTCGCCCCGATCCTATAGCCACCGACGATCAGCCCCGCGGCGTCGTCCCAGAGCACCAGCTGGTCGTACCAGCCATCGTAGGCGTCGAGGTCGGCGGGCAGCCCGGAGCCTTCCGAGACCGCCCGGAAGGTGATCTCCCTCAGCCGCCCGATCTCGCGCATGCAGTGGGGCAGGCGCTCGCCCGAGAGGCGGTAGACGCGGAAGCTCCCTTGGCTGGCCAGGACGTCCTCGGCGGGCAGCGTGCCCAGCTCCGCCCGGATGAGGGCCGAGGGGACCTCGGGCGCCAGCGGGGCCAGCTGGCGCTCCGCGGCGGGCGTCGGGCTCGGGGCGGCCTCGGCCCGGTGGGGCAGGAGCTCGCACCGCAGGCGGAGGGCCTTGGCGGCGTCGTCCTCGTCGGGATACTGGTCCAGCCCCGCCGGCTCCATCGCCCGGCCCGCCCGGAGGCGCAGCGTCTTGCCCCGCAGCGCGAGCATCTCCCGGGTGAGGAGCGCGGTGCGCAGGCGGGGATGCAGGAAGCCGGCCAGCTGGAAGACCGCCCGGTTGCGGCCGCCGATGTGCACGGGCAGGACGCGCGCCTTGGCGGCGCGCGCGAGGCGCACGATGTGCGAGGACCAGCGCGGGTCGCGCACGCGCCCCTCGCGCAGCCGCAGCGAGGCGACCTCGCCCGCCGGGAAGGCCAGCAGGCAGCCGCCTTGGCGCAGATGGGCCAAGGCCTGGCGGAGACCGCCGAGGTTCGCGCCGGCGTCGCCGGGTCGCAGCGGGTCGACCGAGATCAGCCAAGGGCGCATCCCGCCGATGTGCGTCAGGAGCCGGTTGGCGAGCACCCGCACGTCGCCGCGGGCGCGACGTAGGAAGTCGAGGGCGGCCAGCCCGTCTGCGCCGCCGTGCGGGTGGTTGCAGACGACCACCAAGGGGCCCTCGCGCGGGACGCGCGCCAGGTCGGCGTCCGTCCACGCGACGGAGATGCCGAGCTCGCGGAGGATGTCCGGGACGAAGTCCGGGCCTTGGCCCACCTTCGAGAGCAAGTCGTTGAGCTCCTCCAAGCCGAGCAGCCGCTCGGCGAGGGGGGCGGCCTTGCCCAGCGCGGGTTCGAGGGACAATTCGGCTTCGGGCATGCGACAGGATGCCATCCCCGGATGCGTCCTCGGTGTCGCGAGGGTGACGTCTTGGCAACGTCCCCGCCCGTTTGCCCTTTCCCCGACCCCGGGTTCCCTCCCATCCTTCGCCATGCCTCTCCAGCCCGACGGCTCCTTCCGCTTCCGGACCAAGACCTGGTTCGACCAGACCGACGCCCTCGGGATCCTGCACCACTCGCACTATGTCCTGCTGATGGAGCGCGCGCAGAAGACCTTCTTCGTCGAGGTCATGGGCGTGGACACGCTCGATCCCGAGGTGGCGCCCGACGTCTACGTCGTCGTCCGCGACCTCGACCTGCATTACCTCGCGCCCATCCGCCCCGAGTGCGAGATCGACGTCGTCCTGCGCGTGACCAAGGTGCGCGCCGCAGGCCTGACCGTGGCCTTCGAGTTCCGCTCGGCCGACGGCGCGACGCTCCATTGCCGCGGCTCGCGCACCGTCTGCCGCATGGACGGCCGCACGCACCAGCCCGCGCCTTGGACGGACGCCTTCAGGAGCCGGCACGAGGCGCTCGTCGCCCGTTGAGCGCCGCGCAGATCCCGCAGGTGCGGCCGTCGCAGCCCCGGGCCGTGCAGTGCTCGCGGCCGTAGAAGATGATGCGCAGGTGGAGGCGGTTCCACGCCGCCTCGGGGAAGCAGCGCTTCAGGTCGCGCTCGACCTGCTCCACGGATTTCCCCGCGCTCAGGCGCCAGCGCCGGGCCAGCCGGTGGATGTGGGTGTCGACCGGGAAGGCGGGGACGCCGAAGGCCTGGGCCATGACAACCGAGGCGGTCTTGTGGCCGACCCCGGGCAGCGCCTCCAATTCCGCGAAGGTCCGCGGCACCTCGCCCCGGTGGCGCTCCAGGATGAGGCGCGAGAGGCCGACCAAGGCGCGCGACTTCCCCGGCGCGAGGCCGAGCTGGCGGATGAGGGGCAGGACCTCCTCCGGGGTGAGGGCGGCCATCTTGGCCGGGGTCCCGGCGCGGCGGAAGAGGGCGGGGGTGACCTCGTTGACCTTCTTGTCCGTGCACTGGGCCGAGAGGACGACCGCCACCAGCAGCGTGAAGGCATCCGTGTGGTCGAGCGGGATGGGCGTCTCGGGGTAGAGGCGCGCCAGCTCGCGGGCCACATGGGCCGCTCGTTCCTGCCGGGTCATGCGCCCAGCCTGCCCGCGTCGCATCGAGGCGCAACCCCGCCCTCGCTTTAGGAAAACTTATCCCGTGGAAACTCCCGCTAATACCCCCGGAGGGGTCCTCCGGGCGGTTGCGGGGTGGGGCGTCGCCGTCACCTTGGCGTCACCTTTCCATGGCCACGCTTCCGTTCGATCCCACCAAGCTCCAACGCGAGCTTGCCCGGCACTACATCCCGGCCTCCGAGCAGGACATCGCCGCGATGCTCGCCGCGATCGGCGCCAAGGGTTTCGACGACCTCTACGCCCACATCGAGGACGGCGTGAAGTTCAAGGGCGACCTCCCTTTGCCGGCCGAGCTCGGCTACCAGGAGCTGGCCGACTCCATGGAGGCGCTCTCGCGCCGCAACGAGGTCCGCACGCCCTTCCTCGGCGACGGCCTCCAGGTCTACCGCACGCAGTCCATCGTGCCCTTCGTCTGCGGCATCCGCAACCTGACCACCTCCTACACCCCCTACCAGCCCGAGCGCTCCCAGGGCACCCTGGCCACCCACTGGATCTACCAGTGCGTGATGAGCCAGCTGACCGGCTTCGAGGCCATCAACTCCTCGCTCTACGACCGCTCGACCGCCCTCTTCGAGGCCATCGGCTGCGCGCTGCGCCTGGCCGACGAGGCCGCGGACACCGTCCTCGTGGCGGCGAACCTCTTCCCCGGCGACCTCGAGGTGCTCCGCACCCACGTGGCCGACACCAAGATCCGCCTCGAGCTCGTCGCCCCCGACGCCGCCACCGGCCGCCTGAGCGCCGCGGGCGTCCGGGCCGCCGCCGCGCCGCTCGGGAAGCGCCTCGCCGCCGTCGCCTTCCCCCAGGTCAATTGCCTCGGCCTGCTCGAGGACGTCGACGCGCTGACCGACGCCTGCGCCGACCTCGGCGTGCGCTCGATCGCGGTGGTCGACCCGATGCTCCTCGCCACCGGCGGCCTGAAGCCGCCCTCCGCCTACGGCCGCAAGGGCGCCGACATCCTCGTCGGCGAGGCCCAGCACCTCGCCATCGGCGCGAACTTCGGCGGCCCCGGACTCGGCCTCTTCGCCGTCCGCCACAACGCCGAGGTCCGCAACGACGTCCGCGCCACGCCCGGCCGCTTCGTGGGCAAGGCCAAGGACGCCGCCGGCCGCGACTGCCTCGTGATGGTGCTCTCCACGCGCGAGCAGCACATCCGCCGCGACAAGGCCACGTCCAACATCTGCTCCAACCAGGCCTTCATCGCCACGCTCGCCGGCGCCGCCACGCTCCAGCGCGGCGAGGCCGGCATGGCCGCCTCCGCCCAGGCCGGCCGCCGCCAGGCCCTGCGCGCCGCCAAGCGCCTCGGCGCACTCCCCGGCGTCCGCCTCTGCCACGCCGACCAGCCCTTCTGGAACGAGTTCTGCCTCGTCCTGCCCGTGCCCGCCGCCGAGGTGATCGAGGCGGGCCGCGCCGCCGGCCTGCACGTCGGGGTCGACGCCACCGGCCGCACCCCCTGCGGCTGCTCCCTGCTCAAGGTCTCGTTCTCCGACCTCCAGTCCGACGCCGACACCGACCGCCTCGTCGCCTTCCTCGAGTCGCGCCTCGGCGCCGCCAAGGGCGAGGCCGCCGTCGCCGAGGTGCCCGCCGCGCTCCTGCGCGAGGGCGCCGTGGGCCTGCCCACCTTCCCCGAGGCCGAGCTCCGCGCCTTCTACACCGACCTCGGCCGCCAGAACGTCTCGCCCGACACCGGGTGCTTCCCCCTCGGGTCGTGCACGATGAAGTACAACCCCCACATCAACGACTGGGCGGCCGGCCTGCCGGGCTTCACCGAGCTCCACCCCCAGGCGCCCCACGCCGACGCGCAGGGCGCGCTCCAGGTGATCTGGGAGCACCAGGAGTGGTTCAAGGCCATCACGGGCCTCGCCGGCGTCGTCACCCAGGTGGTGGCGGGCGCGCAGGGCGAGCTCGTCGGCATCAAGATGTTCCAGGCCTACCACCGCGCGCGCGGCGACCACGGCCGCGACATCCTGCTCATCCCCAACAGCTCGCACGGCACGAACTTCGCCACCGCCGCCACCGCCGGCTTCGAGACCAAGGTGGTCGACGGCGTCCCCTACGGCATCGTCGTCCTCAAGGCCGCGCCGACCGGCGAGGTCGACATGGCCGACCTCGACGCCAAGCTCGCCCAGCTCGGGCCGCGCGTCTGCGGCGTGATGTGCACCAACCCGAACACCTCGGGCGTCTTCGAGACCAACTTCCGCCTCATGGCCGAGAAGGTCCACGCGGCGGGCGGCCTCGTCTACATGGACGGCGCCAACATGAACGCCGTCGCGGGCTGGGTCGACCTCGACAAGCTCGGCGTCGACGCCGTCCACAACAACCTGCACAAGACCTGGACCGTGCCCCACGGCGGCGGCGGCCCCGGCGACGGCATGGTCGGCGTCTCGCACCGCATCGTCGACTTCATCCCCGGCTGGCAGGTCCGCCGCGAGGGCGACCGATTCGCCACCTTCCGCGCGCCCCGCAGCATCGGCGCCTTCCACCGCCACTGGGGCAACTTCGCCCACAAGGTGCGCGTCCTCACCTACCTCCGTCGCCTCGGGCGCGACGGCGTCCGCCGCATGTCGGCCGTGGCCGTGCTCGCCGCGCGCTACCTCTTCGAGGACCTGCGCCGGACCTACCCCTCGCTGCCCGCCGGCGCCGCCGCCGTGCCCCGCATGCACGAGTTCATCCTCACCCTCGAGGAGTCGGACTTCAAGGCCATCGAGGCCGCGGGCGTCCCGCGCTCGGCCGCCATCGGCCGCATCGGCAAGCTCTTCCTCGACTTCGGCTACCACGCCCCGACGGTCGCCTTCCCCGAGACCTTCGGCCTGATGATCGAGCCCACCGAGTCCTACACCAAGGCCGAGCTGGACCGCTTCGCCGAGTCCGTGCGCGGCATCCTCGAGCTCGTCCGCCAGGACGCGCGCGTGCTCGTCGCCGCCCCCCGGTTCACGCCCATCGACCGGGTGGACGACGTCGCCGCCAACCGCAGCCTCATCCTCTCGGAGCGTCTCGCCCGCCTGCCCGCCGTCATCCCCAACCGAGTGGCCCCCGACGTCCTCGGCGCCCTGCCCGTGGCCGAGGTGAAGTCGCGGATCCTCGCGACGGTCTGACGCCCGCTCAGGCGCGGAGCGAGCGGGC
>CAIPVK010000224.1 GCA_903868455.1 uncultured Opitutia bacterium | reverse complement strand
CGGCGGCGGCGTCATCGTCGACAACCGCCTGATGCGCGGCGCCAACGGCAACGCCGCCGAGCTCGGCCACCTCATCCTCGACTTCCACGGCCCGGCCTGCCCCTGCGGCGCCACCGGCTGCTTCGAGATGTTCGCCTCCGGCACCGCGCTGGCCCGCCTCGCCCGGGAGGCCCTCGCCAAGGGCCGCGCCTCGTCGATCGCCGCCCTCGCCGGCTCGGCCGACAAGGTCAACGCCCGCCATGTCTTCGAGGCGGCCGCCTCCGGCGACGCCCTCGCCCGCGAGCTCGTCGCCGCCGAGGTCGACTACCTCGGCCGCGGCCTGGCCGTCATCATCAACACCTTCAACCCCGAGCGGATCGTCATCGGCGGCGGCGTCGCCTCCGTCGGCGAGACCCTCCTCGGCCCCGTCCGCGCCCGCGCCCTCGGCCTCGCCTTCCCCCGCCTCGCCGCGGCCTGCGACATCGTCCCCGCCGCCCTCGGCGGCGACGTCGGGGTCGTGGGCGGCGCCGCCTGCGCCTTCGAGGAGTTCGCCGGCGCGTGAGGGTCAGCGTCGTCATCCCCGCCTACGACGAGGAGCGCCTGCTCCCGGGGACGCTCGACGCGGTGCGCGCGGCCGCCGCGGCCTTCGAGGCGCGCGGGTGGACGTGGGAGACCGTGGTCTGCGACAACAACTCCTCCGACCGCACCGCCGAGGTCGCCCGCGCCGCCGGCGCCCGCGTCGTCCACGAGCCCGTCAACCAGATCGGCCGGGCCCGCGACACCGGCGCCCGCGCCGCGACCGGCGACTGGATCCTGTTCGTCGACGCCGACTCCACGCCCTGCGCCGGCCTCTTCGGGGACATCGCCGAGGCCATCGCCCGCGGCGACGCGGTCGGCGGCGGCGCGACGGTGCGCCTGCCCGGCGACACCCCGCGCTCCGCCCGGCTCTACGCCGAGACCTGGAACGCCTGGAGCCGCCTCGCCCGCTGGGCCGCCGGCTCCTGCGTCTGGGTCGAGGCCGCGGCCTTCCGCGCGGTCGGCGGCTTCGGCAGCGAGGTCTACGCCGGCGAGGAGATCGGCCTCAGCCGCCGGCTCAAGCGCCACGGGCGCGCCCGCCGCCTCGCGTTCCGCATCCTGTCGCGACATCCCCTCCTGACCTCCGACCGCAAGGTCCGCCTCTACACCACCTGGGAGGTCGTCCGGCTCCTCGCGCGGATGGTCCTGACGCTCGGACGCGCGCGCCGCGACCGCGCGGCCTGCCATCTCTGGTACGACGGCCGTCGCTGAGTCAGAGGCGCTGGCGTTTCCAGGCCGGGATAGGGAAGGCCGTGATGCGGTCGGTCTCGACCTCGACCCTGTCGCGCGGACGGAGCGCGCGCGCCTCGCGCTCCCCCACGATCGCCATGTGGCGGATCTCCGTGATGCGGATCGTCACCTCCCAGCGGTTGCCCTCGCCCGCGATCCAGCCGTCGTCCCCCAGCTTCCGCAGGTCGTAGGGCACCGAGTAGCTCCGCAGGGTCTTGCGCGGTCCCTTGGCGTACTCGTGGAAGTAGGACATCGCCAGCTCGCGCACCGAGCGGTAGACCGGGTCGCGCCAGCGCAGGCAGGCGTAGTTGGTCTTGGAGATCGCGCCCCATTTGCCGCCTACCCTGAAGGGCGCGATCACGTGGTCCATGTCGCGGTGGGCGCAGAAATCCAGGAGCAGCGGGGGGTGGCCCTGCAGCCACAGGGCGAAGGCCGCGATCATCGCGCCCTCGATGCAATGCGCGCACCCGGCGTCCATCGCCCCCTTGACCGACCGGGCCGTGTCGCCGTCGGGCTCGAAGTTCTGGGGCAGACGGCAGAGCCAGTCCTGGATCGCGCGCGGGGTCCGCAGCCGCGCCAGGGTCGTCGCGTGGGGGCGGGGCAGCCCGCGGCGTTCGGCGAGGCGGAGGCGCGCGGCGAGCGACATGCGGGCGATGCTGGCGCGCGCCGCCGCCGCCTCAAGGCGCAACTGCCCGGGATTGCCTCCCGTCGTCCGATGCGCCAGCCTGCGCCCATGCCCTTGTTCGACTTCGCCTGCGCCGCCTGCGGCAAGGTCTCCGAGATCCTCGTGCGGGACAGCTCGGAGAAACCCGTCTGCCCGTCCTGCGGCTCCGACCGGCTCGAGCGCGAGCTGCCCGCCTTCCGCGCCCAGACCAAGGGCGAGGCCGCCCACGTCCATTCCGGCTCCTGCGGCTGCGGCAAGCCCCGCGGCGGCTGCGGCGCCTGAGACCCATGGTCCTCGCCGCCATCGATCTCGAGGCGCTCCGCTGGGGCGCCCTCCTGATGATCCTGCTGGTCGTCTCCATCGCCCTCCATGAGTTCGGCCATGCCTGGATGGCGGACCGTCGCGGCGATCCCCTCCCGCGCGCCCAGGGCCGCGTCACCCTCGACCCGCTCGCCCACATCGACCCCGTCGGCACGCTCCTCATCCCCGGCGTCATGATCTTCTGGCCGGCGTTCTTCGGCGGCGGCGCGCCGCTCGCCCTCATCGGCTGGGGCAAGCCCGTCCAGGTGCTCCTGCCCAATCCGCGCACCCGCCACTGGGACGACATCCTGTCGACCGCGGCGGGGCCGGCCATGAACCTCCTCCTCTGCCTGGGCTTCGCCCTCGGCAGCGCCACCGCCCTCGCCTTCGGCTGGCGGCCCGCCCCCTCCGCCTCCGACTTCCTCGTCACGGCCATCGCCCTCAACGCCGGCCTGCTCGCCTTCAACCTCCTGCCCATCCCCCCGCTCGACGGCGGCCGGCTCCTGCGCCGGTTCAGCGGCATGACGGAGGCGACCTTCAACCAGGTCTCCGGGATCGCCCCCTTCGCCCTCCTCATCCTCATCAACCTCGGCCCCTTCCGGGCCCTGCTCGGCGCGCTCGTCGCCTGGGTGGCCGCCCCCTTCCTCTGGCTCTCGGGCCTCCTCGGCTGAGGCACCCTAGGCTTGCCAACCCCCGCCGCCCCGGGGAACCTCCCCGTATCATGCAGTCCCTCGGCGAACGTCTCCAGGAAGCCCGTCAGCGCCTCGGCGTGACCGTCCGCGAGGCGGCCGATGTCACCAAGATCCGCGGCGACTTCCTCCAGGCCATGGAGGCCAACCAGTTCGAGTCCATCCCCCTGGCCGACGTCTACAAGCGCGGTTTCGTGAAGATCTACGCCAAGTACCTCCGCCTCGACGAGGAGAAGGCCGTGGCCGACTTCAACACCCACCACTCGGTGCGCGCCGCCCGCCGCCCCCTCGACCTCGGCCCCGACGCCGAGGACGCGGAGGCCGCGCCCCTGCCCGGCGGGCTGCGCAAGGACACCCTGGTCTGGACCGTCATCGGCGTCGCCTTCGCCGGCCTGCTCCTCTGGGTGCTCCTCTCCTGAGGGGTTCCCCGCGTTGACCCCGGCCCGCGTCCGGGCAAGATGGCGGCGTGTCCGGTCGCCTCGACCAGCGTGTCCTCGTCCTCAACCGTCTCTGGCAGCCGGTCAACATCGTCGGCCTGCGCCGGGCGCTGAGCCTGGTTTTCCGCGGCCGCGCCTCCGTCCTCCACGCGCACGCCGGCGAGCAGCGCGTCTTCCCGGCCGAGGCGTGGCTCGAGCATAGCCGCCGCCACCCGCCCGCCCCGGCGACCGCCATCCGCACGCCGAGCCTCGACCTCATCCCGCCGCGCGTCGTGCTGCTCGGCGAGTATGACCGCGTGCCGCGGCGCGACATCCGCTTCAGCCGCCGCAACGTCTACCTGCGCGACGGCCATTGCTGCCAGTACTGCGGGCGGCGCTATCCGGAGGAGGAGCTCAACCTCGACCATGTCGTCCCGCGCGACCGCGGCGGTGTCACCGCCTGGGAGAACATCGTCACCGCCTGCATCCGCTGCAACGCGCGCAAGGGCAACCGCCTGCCCACCCAGGCGGGCATGGAGCTGCGGCGCGCGCCCGCTCGTCCGCGCTGGCGCATGCTCGTCGCCGCCTCGCTCTCGGGCGAGGAGACCGAGCTCTGGAGGGACTTCCTCGACGTCGCCCCCTCCGGCGAGCTGCCTTGGAGGGGGTGACGAGGAGCGAGGAGCGGGGCGTGGGGAGCGGGGCGTGAGGTGCGGGGAGCGGGGAGTGGGGCGGAGGGCGAGCAGCAGGGCTCTCCTCCCGTGATTAGGACCTATCACGCGCGCCATTCAGCGGATGTGAAGGAACAGGATAAACTAAGCCTCACATCTTCCTACCCCATGCTCATTCCCCGCTCCCCGCACCCCACTCCTCGCTCCCCTTATCGCCCCGCCCCCGCCTTCGTCGCCTCGAACACCCAGCCCTCCGCCTGCATGTCGATGTTCAGGCCGCGGCCGGGATTCCGGATCTCCTCGGGAATGGGGTCGTTGGTCGTGCGGAAGAGCTTGAGCGAGCCCTCGCCGACGATCTTGCCGCCCTCGCGCTTGGGCTTGGCGACCTCGATGGCGAGGTAGACGTCGAAGACGCCGCCCGGCCCCTCGCCCATGAGGATCTCGACCGGGATGGCGTCGCCCGCCCTGACGTTGATCCAGGGGCCCGCCTTGAGGTAGCCCCGACCCCCGGGCGAACGATCGATGGGAACCTGGAGGTCGATGGTCTGGCCGAAGTCCTTGTAGTTGCCGCCCTGCACCTCGAAGGTGCGGTAACCCTCGTCCAGCGCGATCCGACGATTCCAGCGCACCACCAGCCAGTCGTCGCCCGAGCCCACGAACCGGAAGGTGCCGGTCTGGGGCGCCTTTACGGTACCCTTGTAATGGACGACCCAGCGGGAGGGCTGGACCTCGTTCTCCACGGCGAAGGCCTTGGGCGCCGCGTCGGCCGGCCGTCCCGGGATGAAGAGCTGGCTCATCAGCAGGGGCTCGGGCGCGCGGTAATAGCGGTCGAACTTCCCCGTGCTCCAGTTAGCCCGGAGAAAGTCGCTGATGGCATCGTGGTAGGGGTCCATGCCGCCGGGGTAGGGCGCGGCGTTGGTCGCCTTACGCTGGCGGGTCTGCTTGATGTCGTAGAAGGTCCCCACCAAGCCGTTGGCGCCGAACTTCGCGCCGAAGAGGCCGACGAAGTTGCGCGCGTTGCCGACGCCGGCGCCCTTGCCCGAGCCGATGCCGCCGCCCGAGCCGCCGCCGAAGCCCTTGGAGGAGCCGCCGCCGGTCAGGCCCGCCAT
>CAIPVK010000223.1 GCA_903868455.1 uncultured Opitutia bacterium | reverse complement strand
CCGGTAACCGGGCTTGTCGGGCCTGCCGTCGGCGAAGCGCACCATCGAGGCCACCGCGAGCGTCCCGGAGATGTGCGAGATGTCGAAGCCCTCCATCGTCGCGGGCGGCGGCAGCCCGAGGGCCGCGCCCAGGGCGGCGACGCCGTCCGCGCCCTCGCGCGGCGGCGCGTCCTCGCGCAGGAAGCGCCGGGCGCGCTCGGTGGTGGCGCGCAGCGCCTGGAGCAGGTCGCGGCACTCGGCCGCCTTCTCGTAGTCGCGGGCCTCGGCCGCCGCCGCCATGTCGCGGGCGAGGGCGTCCGTCCATTCCCGCACCCGTCCCTCGAGCGCGGCGCAGGCGGCCTCCACGCGCTCGCGGTACGCCGCCTCGTCCACCTCGTTGGGATGGTCCTGGATCTCGGCGCGCGCGTCGGCGTAGAGCCGCCAGCGGCCGTCGGGCAGGCGCTCGGGCGAGGCGTCGGGCCCGAGCACGCCGAAGCGCCGCCGGATCTCCCGCAGGGTCCGGCGCACCTGGGGGGCGTGGGGGAAGGGCCCGAAGTAGCGGGCGGATTCCGAGGTGCGGGCCCGGACGAGGCGGAAGCGGGGCAGGGGCTCGTCGAGGTCCACCCGTATCTGGAGGAACTGCTTGTCGTCGCGCAGGAGCACGTTCCAGCGGGGCCGCCAGCGCTTGATCAGGCTTCCCTCCAGCAGGAGGGCCTCGGTCTCGTTGCGGACCACCCGCCATTCCAGGCCGGCGGCCGAGGCGACGAGGGCGGCGACCTTGGGGCCGTGGCGGGCCCCGGGGCGGAAGTAGCTGGCCAGGCGCTTCCTCAGCTCCTTGGCCTTGCCCACGTAGACCACCGTGCCCGAGGCGTCCCTCATGATGTAGACGCCGGGCTCCCGGGGGGCCTGGCGCGCCAGGGCCCCGGGGGACAATTCTGTCGGGTCCGGTTGCATTTTTCTCCGCCGCCCGGAAAGGTGGGGGCGGTCCGTCATGGCGCAAACGCAATCCAGCCAGCCCTGCAGGGCGCATCTCATCAACATCGGGGACGAGCTCCTCGAGGGGGTGCGTCCCAACGGCCATCTCGTGTGGCTGGGCGAGCAGCTGGCGCGCCGCGGCATCCGCCTCGAGCAAGCCTCCATCGTGCGCGACGAGCTTCCCGCCATCGCCGACGAGATCCGCCAGGCCTGGTCGCGCTGCGACCTGGTCATCACCACCGGCGGCATGGGCCCCACCACCGACGACCTGGCGCGCGACGCCGTGGCCCAGGCGCTCGGGTTGCCGCTCGATCCCGACCCCGAGGCCGAGCGGGCCCTGCGCGCCCGTTTCGCCAAGATCGGGCGCGAGGTCGGCCCGCTCGACCTCCGCCAGTGCCGACTGCCGCGCGGGGCCGTCTCCCTCCCCAACCCCCGTGGCACCTCGCCCGCCCTCTTCCTCCGCTCCGGGGAGCGCCGCCTGGTCATGCTGCCCGGCCCCGGCCTCGAGCTCCGTCCGGTCTTCGAGCAGCAGGTCGTGCCCCTGCTGCGCGACGACGGCTCAGCCTGCGACGGCGAGGCCTACGTCCAGGTCCGCACCTTCGGCATCGGCGCCGCGCCCCTCGAGTCCCTCATCCGCCCGCTGCTGCGTCCGGGCATGCAGCTGACCTTCGGCACGCACTCGGGCGTGGTCGACGCCCGCATCTCCCCCGGCTCGAGCGGCGCCTGCTGCGACGCCATGATGGAGGTCGCCCGCGCCGTGCGCGACGCGGTCGGCGACGACTTCGTCTGCACCGGCCACTCCACCCTCGCCCAGCTGACGGTCGAGCGCCTCGGCCGCCTCGGCCGCACCCTCGCCGTCGCCGAGTCCTGCACCGGCGGCCTGCTCGCGAGCAACCTGACCGACATCCCCGGCGCCTCGCGCGTGCTCGTCGGCTCGCTCGTCGCCTACACCAACGACGCCAAGGTCGGCGTCCTCGGCGTGCCCCAGGCCCTCATCGACCAGCACGGCGCCGTCTCGGCCGAGGTCGCGGCCGCCATGGCCACCGCCGCCACCGAGCGCTTCGGCGCCCACCACGGGCTGGCCATCACCGGCTTCGCCGGCCCGGACGGCGGCACCGCCGCCGACCCCGTGGGCACGGTCTACCTCGGCTACGCCAGCCCCTCCGGCGTCTGGTCGCGCCGCATCGTGGTCGCGGGCGACCGCGCCCAGGTCAAGGTGCGCGCGGTCAACACCGCCCTCGACTGGCTCCGGCGCAAGCTGAGCCGCTACGCGGTCGAGGACGCCATCCACGGCGCCTGAGCGGCTTCGGGGTTGCCTCCGGACCGGGTTCCCGGAGGATGTCTGGGCGCATGCCCGCGAACCTCGCCATCGTGGCCGGGAAGGACGAGTTCCTCGTCGACCGGGAGGCCCGCCGCCGCTTCGAGGCGGCACGGGCCGCCGCCGGCGCGGACGCCGACGCCGAGGTGGTGGACGGCTTCCTGCGCGTCGTGG
>CAIPVK010000222.1 GCA_903868455.1 uncultured Opitutia bacterium | reverse complement strand
GGAAAGTGGTGGAGCCAATCGGGATCGAACCGACGACCTCTTGCATGCCATGCAAGCGCTCTACCAGCTGAGCTATGGCCCCTTTCTCGGACTGAGAACGTCCAACAAACCCCCGCCCCTTCCCACGGTCAAACCTATTTTGCTCTCGCTCGCCTCCCCGCTTGCCAAGCGGCGGCGGCGGGGCTTGCCTAACCCCAATGGTAGACCCTGAGGACAGTCCCGGCGAGGCCGGCGAGGAGGAACCCAGCGAGCCCGCCGCGGCCGCCCGGACCGGCGCCCTGCGCATCGAGAAGACCTTCATCGAGGGCCTGCCCGAGGACGAGTGGCGCGGCCCGATCGACCTGGTCGAGAAGCCTTCCGAGGCCGAGCTCGCCGTCCGCACGATGCTGACCGAGCGTGTGCTCGGCTTCGACACCGAGACCAAGCCCTCGCACCGCCGCGGCGAGAACCACCTGCCGTCCATCCTCCAGCTCGCCTCCGCCGACCGCTGCTTCGTGTTCCGCATCGAGGCCTGCGGCGGGATCCCGTTCGCCTTCCCGCTGCTCTGCAACCCGCGCATCGCCAAGGTCGGCGTGGCCGTCCGCGACGACGTCCGCAACCTGCAGCGCCGCGCGCCCTTCGACGACCGCTGCTTCGTCGAGATCTCCGACTTCACCCGCCGCGCCGGCGTCGAGAACACCGGCCTGCGCGCGCTCGCGGCCCACTACCTCGGCTTCCAGATGCGCAAGTCCAAGCGCGTCCAGTGCTCCGACTGGTCCAAGCGCCTCGACCGCCGCCAGGTCCAGTACGCGGCGAACGACGCCTGGGTCGGCCGCGAGCTCTACCTCAAGCTCGAGGCCCAGGGCATCATCCCGCGGCAGGCTTGAGAGGAGCGGGGAGTGAGGAGCGAGGGGCGAGGAGCGAGGGGCGAAAGCTTCTTGCTTCTTGAGCCGCCTTGCCTCGGTCGGGACCTTGGAAAGGGCTACGGGCTTGGCTGCCGGTGGCACGGCGAAGGAGTCGTGGTCAGGCGAGATCGGAAGAGCCTTTCGAATTGGGAAAGGGTGTTCTTGGCTCCCTGTCGCCTGGGTAGCCGTTTAGCTGGCTAGCAGGTTAGCCCGCTCCCCGCTCCCCGCTCCTCGCTCCTCACTCCACGCTCCCCGCTCCCCGCTCCCCGCTCCTCACTCCCCGCTCCTCACTCCCCGCCCATCCTCCCACTCTCCCCGATCGCCGCGCGGAAGACCGCCGCCTCCGTCTCGAGGGCGCCGAGCTGGTCGTCGCGAATCCGCCACGTCCAGTTGCCGGTCGCCGTACCCGGCGTGTTGAGCCGCGCCTCGCCCCCTAGGCCGAGCAGGTCCTGGGCGGGCGCGAAGGCGCCGACGGCGGGCGAGGCCAGCACGGCCTTCCATGCCGCGCGCGCGACCGGGCCGCCGCCGATCGCCGCGCGCACCTCCTCGGCGACCTCGGGTTCGAGCCCCGCGAACCAGCCCTCGGTGGTGTCGTTGTCGTGCGTGCCGGTGTAGGCGATGCGGTCGGCCGTGATCGCCTCGGGGTGGTGCGGGTTGTCGTCCGTCCGGGGGAAGCCGAACTGCAGCACGGCCATGCCCGGCAGCCCGGCCTCCGCGCGGAGCGCGTGGACGCCGGGGCTGAGCAGGCCGAGGTCCTCCGCCACCATCGGGCAGGGGCCGAGCGCGCGGAAGAAGGCCATCCCGGGGCCCCGCCGCCACGCGCCCTCCTTGGCGGAGGCCGCGCCCTCGGGCACGGCCCAGTAGTCGCAGATCCCGCGGAAGTGGTCGAGCCGCACGGCGTCGAAGAGGCCGAGGTCGCGCCCGACGCGCGCCCGCCACCAGGCGAAGCCGTCGGCCGCCTGGCGCTCCCAGTCGTGCAGCGGGTTGCCCCAGAGCTGGCCGTCCTC
>CAIPVK010000221.1 GCA_903868455.1 uncultured Opitutia bacterium | reverse complement strand
GTCGTCGTCGTCCGCGCCACGGTCTCGATGACCATCTCCGCCGGCGACCAGCCTTCCCAGAGCCAGGACCGCGCGGTCGAGACCCTGGGCACCGTGGTCTCGCCCGACGGCTTTGTCATCGTCTCCGCCGCGGCCATCGACCCCGGCGCGATGGCCGACGGCCGCACGGTCCAGACTCCCGGCGGCCCCCTGCGCCTCTCGGTCGTCTCCGACGTCAAGGAGGTCTTCATCGTGCTGGCCGACGGCACCGAGCTGCCCGCCAAGGTCGCGATCAAGGACAAGGACCTCAACCTCGCCCTCCTCGGACCCGTCGCCAAGCCGGCCCAGCCCTTGGTCGCCCTCGACCGATGGGCCGACCTCCCGCTCAAGGTCGCCGACGAGGTCGTCGTGCTCGGCCGCCTCGGCAAGGGCATGGAGCGCGCCCCGCGCGCCGATATCGACCAGGTCTGCGCGGTGATCTCCAAGCCCCGCCCCCTCGCCGTCATCCACCTTCCTTACCCCGGGTGCCCCGTCCTCGACCTCGAGGGTCGCCTCGCCGGGATCACCTCCGCCAAGCCCGAGTCCGACGACATGGAATCCGGGCAGGGCCTCGGCATGACGCCTGTCGTCGTGCCCGTCCCGACCCTCCGCCGATTCCTCGAGGCCGGCGCCAAGGCGCTGGCCGCCCCGGCCGCCGCCCCCGCTCCCGCCGCGAAGTGAGCCCGCCGAAACCGCCGGCGACCGTCCGGGGTTGAAGAGACGATGGCCGAGAGCGACGTCGATCCGGACGAGGAGGACCGCCGCCTCATGGGCAGGGTCGCCGCCGGCGACGACCACGCCCTGAGGCTCCTGGTCGAGCGCCACCACGGGCGCCTCGTCGGCTACCTCACCTCCCAGCTCGGCAGCCTCGCCACCGCCGAGGAGCTCGCGCTCGAGGTCTTCGTGCGCCTCCACCGCGCGGCGCCCCGCTGGCGCCCCGAGGCCAAGCTCTCGACCTACCTCTTCCACATCGCCCACAACCTCCTGCTCAACGAGCGCCGCCGCCGCGCCCGCAAGCCCGCGGGCGCCCTGGAGGACGCCCCCGAGCCGGCCGACCTTTCGCATCGCTCCGACCGCGAGGTCGCCGACATCCAGGAGGCCTTTCGCCTGGCCGTCGCCGGGCTCCCCGAGGAGCAGCGCTCGGCCATCCTCCTGCTCGTCCAGCAGGACCTCTCCTACGAGGCCATCGCCGAGGTCATGGGGGCGGGGGTACCCGCGGTGAAGACCTGGATCCATCGGGCCCGCCTCCGGCTGCGCGAGGCCATGGGCCCGGATTTCCGCCCTGAAACTTGACCCTCCCCCCGGGGTTTCCCCTTATGAACGACATGGCCGACCGCCTGCCCATCGACGACCGCATCGACGCCGCCCTCCGCGCCGGCCGGGAGCGTCGCGCCCCGGGCTTCGCCGACCGCGCCTTGGTCGCCGTCGCCCGCGAGCGCCGCCGCGCCCGCATCCTCGCCTTCTTCCCCTACGCGGTGGCCGCCGCCGCCTGCCTCACGCTGGCGCTCCCGCTGCTGACCGCCTCCGGCCACGACGCCGAGGCCGAGCGCCTCGCCCACGCCGCCGCCGCCCTCGAGGTCGGCCTGCCCTCGCTCGACGACGCCGAGGCCCTCGCGGCCTTCGTGGTCTCGGGAAGCTGAGCTCAGCGCGCGTCCGCCGCGAGCTCGCCCGCGATGTCGGGCAGGTGGATCACCCGCCGGCCCGTCGTGTCGCGCTCGAAGTAGGGGTCGGTCGGGCGGACGAGGTCGAAGGGCTCGTCGGGCAGGTTGTCCTCGTCGAACTCCATCTCGTCCACCGCGTCGAGGTCGTCGAGCACGAGGCTCATGCGCCGCGCGTCGCCCTCGAGGATCTCGGCCGGGCGGGGCAGGCCCCCGGACTTGGGGAGCAGCACCTGCAGGCAGGGCCCGAGCTCGTCGGCGTAGCCGCGCTGGAGCTCGCTGAGCCAGGCGTTGGGCACGCCGTGCCGGTCGGCCAGCACGACGGCGTCGGAGAAGTGGGCGCAGGCCCGGAACCAGGGCGCGAGGGCCGGGCGGCGGTGGAGCAGGGGGAGGTCGACCACCGTGACGATGCGGCGGATCGTCCAACCCGCGGCGGGCGCGTCGCGGAAAAGCGCCTCGAGCTGGTCGACCTGGGAGCGTCGGCCGTCGCTGAGGAGGATCGCGGCCTTGCCCTCGTCCCGGGGCAGGCGGGCCCCGGCGCCCTCCATCGACCAGGAGCGGCCCTCGCCGTCGCCGGGTCCGGGGACCAGGATCTCGGTGGCGACGCCGTCCGGCCAGGCGAAGCGCGCCAGGTCCTCCGCGACCTCCCGGCGGGCCGCGCAGGCGGCGCCGAGGATGAGGCACAGCTCGCTCATCGCGCGCGGCGGGCGAGGGGAAGGTTCTGGGCGCGGTCGCGCAGCCAGTGGTCGGCCAGGACGAGCGCGGCCATCGCCTCGACGATCGGCACGGCGCGCGGGAGCACGCACGGGTCGTGGCGGCCGCGCGCGGTCAGCTTGGTCGGCTTGCCCGCGCGGTCGACCGTCGCCTGCTCGAGCAGGACGGTGGCGGTCGGCTTGAAGGCCACGCGGAACTCGATCGGCTCGCCGTTGGAGATGCCGCCCTGGATGCCGCCCGAGCGGTTCGTCGCGGTGCGGATCCGCGCGCCCTTGCGGACGAACGCGTCGTTGTGCTCGCTGCCCATCAGGCGCGTGCCGGCGAAGCCGCTGCCGATCTCGAAGCCCTTGGTGGCCGGGAGCGAGAGCATCGCCTTGGCGAGGTCGGCCTCGAGGCGGTCGAAGACGGGGGAGCCGAGGCCGGCGCCCGCGCCCTCGATGACGCAGCGGATGACGCCGCCCACGGAGTCGCCTCGCGAGCGCGCCTCGCGGATGCGCGCCTCCATGCGGGCGGCGGCCGCCTTGTCGGGGCAGCGCGTGGGCGAGGCCTCGATGGCGGCCGCGGTCGGCACCTTGGACGGGCGCGGCGCGTCGATGTCGTGCACGCTCTCCACCCAGGCGGTGACCGTCGCGCCGAGCGCGCGCCGGAGGATCAGCTTCGCCACCGCGCCGGCGGCGACGCGCGCGGCGGTCTCGCGCGCGGAGGCCCGGCCGCCGCCCTCGACCGCGCGGATGCCGTACTTGGCGTCGTAGGTGAAGTCCGCGTGGGAGGGCCGGTAGGCCGCGCGCATCTCGGCGTAGGCCGAGCCGCGCTGGTCCGTGTTGCGGATGAGCAGCGCGAGCGGCGTGCCGAGGGTGAGGCCGTCGGCGGAGACGCCCGAGAGCACCTCGACCTCGTCGGCCTCCTTGCGCTGCGTCGTCAGGTCGCTCTGTCCCGGGCGCCGGCGGGCGAGCTCGGCGCGCACGAAGGCCAGGTCGAGCGGCAGGCGCGGCGGGCAGCCGTCGATCACGACCCCGATGCCGGGACCGTGGGACTCGCCGAAGGTGGCGATGCGGAGGAGGTGGCCGTGGATGTTGCCCATGCTAAAGAAAGACGCCGCCGGGCGCGGGGGCCGGGCGGCGTCCGTTCGGTCCGGAGCCGCTCAGCGGCCGAGGTTCTCGGTGATGCGGTGGATGACCTGCTGGCTCTGCTGGCAGTTGCCGGCCATGCCCCAGCGGACGGTGACCTGCGTGCAGTCGGAGCCGGTGCCGACGTCGACCGCCTTGGCGATCGTAACCTTGACCTGGTAGTCGCCGACGGCGCGGGCGTAGACGGTGACGCCGGTGAGCTCGCCGAGCTCGTTGGTCTCGGGGGTCTCGCCCGTGCGGCCGAGGACGCCGACGTCCTTCATCGAGTCGAGGGCGCGCTTGGTGGCGGCGAAGAGGGTGGAGACGTCCGACTTGTAGGTCGTGCTCAGCGAGCCGCCGGAGTAGGTGGCGGAGGAGTTGTCGGGATTGTTGACCCCGACCTGGGTGGCGCAGCCGGTGAGGGCGAGGGCGCAGGCGAGGGCGGCGACGGTGAGGAGGTGCTTCATGGTGCGGCGAGGTGCTGCATGGGTTAAGGCAGAGCGCGGCGCGGTTGGCAAACGCAAACCGCGCGCGCCGCCCGGCCGCGGGCGCGAGCGTTTGTAACCAAAAAATCATTACCCGGCGCGGCGCCAGGCCACCGACTGGCCGCGATCCGGCCAAGAGGGTTTGCCTAAAAACAGGCATTTAAACTTAAATTATTCCTATTCAGCATTTTATGAAAACAAAGCGACAATTTGTCCATTTTTCGGCCCTGTGAGTAAGTTTTGAGGGGTAAAGTGGGGTAAAACCCTTGACCAGTGGGTCACTGTGGGTTGAAATGGGTCAAAAGGGGGCACCTGCCCTTGTTACTCCCATGTCCACCTCTCCTCGCCCCGCGCTCTTCACCGGCATCCATGCCGGCAAGCTCGACGAGAAGAACCGTGTCACCATCCCGGCGGCCTGGCGCTCGGACGAGCTCGAGCAGCAGCGTTACCTGGCGGTCTTCCACCCCGCGGTCGGCGCCGTGATCGTGTTCCCGCCCGCGATGGTCGACCGCATCGCCGCCGCCGCCTCCCAGGTGGCGATGAGCGATCCCTCCAAGGTCGACGCGCTCACCGTGCTCGGCGAGAACAGCGTCGAGGTCAGCGCCGACAAGTCCGGACGCATCACGCTCAACGAGCGCATCGTCGAGCAGGCCGGCCTCGGCCGCGACATCACCTTCGGCGGCGCCTTCACCACCTTCCAGATCCGCGGCGCCAACCCGCCCCGCGCGGCCGCCGGCGACCCCCGCACCCGCGCCATCCTCGAGGCGCTGCGCCAGCTCGGCCTCTGAGTTGTATCCATAAGTTACTAACACGACTCACAGCTTGTTCACAGCCGCCCACCAGCCCGTCCTGCTCGAGGAGACCCTCGGGGTCCTCGCGCCCCGGGACCGCGGCCGCTACCTCGACTGCACCTTCGGAGGCGGCGGCCACTCGGGGGCGATCCTCGCCCGCGCGCCCGGCGCCCGCGTCGTCGCCCTGGACCGCGACCCCGCCGCCGCGCCCCGCGCCGCCGCGCTCGCCGCGGCCCATCCCGGACGTCTCGAGTTCCACCCGCTCGACTTCCGCGCGCTCGACCGCGTGCCCGGCCCCTTCGACGGCGTGCTGATGGACATCGGGGTCTCCTCCTTCCAGCTCGACGAGCCCGGGCGCGGCTTCTCGTTCCGCGCCGACGGCCCCGCCGACATGCGCATGGACACCACGCGCGGCCAGCCCGCCGCGGCCTTCCTCGAGAGCGCCCCCCGGCCGGAGCTCGAGCGCGCCATCCGCGACCTCGGCGAGGAGCCCCGGTGGCGCCGCGTGGTCGAGGCCATCCTCCGCGCCCGCGGCACCGGGCGCCTCGCCCGCACCGCCTCGCTGGCCGCCCTCATCGAGGAGGCGGCGCCCCGGCCTCCCGGCCCCCGCGGCGTCCACCCGGCCACCCGCTCCTTCCAGGGCATCCGCATCCTCGTCAACGACGAGCTCGGCGCGCTCGACGAGGCGCTGCCCAAGGCCTTCGAGGCCCTCGCGCCCGGCGGCGTCCTCGCCGTCATCTCCTTCCACTCGCTGGAGGACCGCCGCGTGAAGCGCCTCTTCAACGAGCTGGCCGGCCGCCCCGTCGACCGCGACGACTCCCGCCCGCAGGACCTCCGCGTCGCCCGCGGCGAGCTCCTCACCCGCGGCGCCGTCATGCCCGGCCCGGCCGAGCTCGACGCCAATCCCCGCAGCCGCTCCGCGCGGCTCCGCGCCATCCGCCGACTCCCGTGACCCCCGCCCGCGCCCTCGCCGCCCTCTCCGCCATCGCCCTCCTCGGCGTCGGCATCGGCGGCGTCGTCGGCATGATGCAGCTTCGCCTCCGCGCGGACGAGGTCGGCCAGCGCATCCGCGGCCTCGAGCGCCAGATCGCCGAGCGCCGCAAGGAGGCCGAGCAGCTCGACCGCCGCCGCGCCCAGGCGCAGGACGCCCTCGAGCTCCGCCGGCGCGTCGGCGCCGACCTCGCCGCGCCCGACCCCGGGCGCGTCGTCTGGATCCGCCCGCCGCTCGCGGGCGCCCGCCCCGCCGGCGCCGCGGGCGCCGGGCTCACGCCGCGCATGGCCGCGCTGAACGCCGCGGGGGGCGACCCCTCGGGGCAGGGGGGACTCCTCCGCCGATGAGCCTCGCGCAAGCCAGGCGACCTCGGTTCGGGTTCCTGGCTTGGGCTGTCGCCGCCGGGTTCCTCGTCCTGCTCGGCAAGCTGGTCCAGCTCCACGTGGTCGACGGGCCCCGCCTCCGCGCCAAGGCGATGGAGAACCGAGGCGAGTGGACGCGCCACGCCAGCCGCCGAGGCGAGATCCGCGACCGCCAGGGCAACCTGCTCGCGGCGTCCGACCGCGTCTGGGACGTCGGCCTCGATCCGCACGTCCTCGCGCCCGAGGAGCGCTCGCGCGCGCCCGAGATCGCCCGCGTCCTCGGCATCCCCGCCACCCAGGTGCTCGCCGCCCTCGACCCCGCCCGCGCCTACCGACCGCCCGCCGAGCCAGGCCAGCCGCCCCGCGAGGTCCGGTGGATCGTGCTGGCCAAGGAGGTCGGCGCCGACCGCAAGCGCGCGGCGGACGCCCTCGGCATCCGCGCCCTCTACGGCCAGCCCCGCTACGTGCGGACCTATCCCAAGGGCAGCCTCGCCGCGCACGTCCTCGGCTACATCAACCAGGAGGGCGCGCCGGTGTCCGGCGTGGAGCGCACGTTCGACGACCTGCTCCGCGGACAGGACGGCTGGACCGAGTCCGAGCGCGACGGCCGCCGCCGCGAGATCGTCGCCCGCCGCCTCCGCGACGTCCCCGCCGTCAACGGCATGACCCTCGAGCTCACCCTCGACTCCGTCATCCAGAGCGCCGCCGAGCAGGCGCTCGAGGCCGCCGCCGCCAAGTGGAACCCGCTCGGCGGCGTCGCCATCGTGACCGAGCCCCGCACCGGCCGCGTGCTCGCGCTCGCCTGCTGGCCCACTTTCGACCTCAACCGCTTCAACGACCGCGAGGCCGCGCCGCTCGACGCCCAGCGCAACCGCGCCCTGGCCGACACCTACGAGCCCGGCTCCGTCTTCAAGATCGTCTCCGTCGCCGGCGCGCTCGACGCCGGCCTCGTCACCCCGGAGTCCCGCTACGACTGCGGCCTCTCCCAGGTCCCCTACCGCGGCCGCATGGTCTCGCTGCCCGCCGACTCGCACCCGATGGGGCTCGAGGACGTGCGCACCATCGTCTGGGAGTCCTCCAACCGGGGCTCCGTGCAGATCGGCATGCGCTACGCGGAGTCGTTCGGCGAGCAGCGCTTCTTCGAGCTCGTCCGCGGCTTCGGCTTCGGCGCCGAGACCGGCTTCCCCCTCGCCGCCGGCGAGGTCCGCGGCCTCCTCCACCCGCCCGCGCGCTGGGACGGCCTGACCATCTCGCGCGTCCCCATGGGCCACAGCGTGAGCGTCACGCCGCTGCAGATGCACCAGGCCATGGCCGCCATCGCGGCCGACGGCCTCCTCATGCGCCCGCAGGTCGTCGCCCGCGCGCTCAACCCGGACGGCTCCGTCGCCTTCGAGTACGCCCCCCGCGCGCGCGGGCGCGCCGTCTCCGCCGCCGCCGCCCGCCAGATGGCGGACCTCCTGCGCGGGGTCTGCACCAAGCAGGGCACCGCCGCGGCCGCCGAGATCCCCGGGCACGACGTCGCGGGCAAGACCGGCACGACCCAGAAGCTCGTCGGCGGCCGTTACTCCAGCCAGCACCACGTCGCCTCCTTCTCCGGCTTCTTCCCCGCCGGCGACCCGCGCGTCGCCATCACCGTCGTCATCGACGAGCCCCGGGGCGCGGGCGTCGGCTACGGCGGCCGCGTCTCGGCCCCGGTCTTCAAGGAGATCGCCGAGGCCTGCATCCGCCGCCTCGAGATCCCGCCCGCGCGGGGCCCGCAGGGAGGACGGGTCGTCGCCGGACCATGAGCGCGCCCACCCTCGCCTCGCTGCTCGACGGCCTGCCCGTCCTCTCGCGCTCGGGCGCCTGGCGCTCCGGCGTCACGGCCATCGTGACCGACAGCCGCCGCATCGTGCCCGGCGCGCTCTTCTTCGCCCTCGACGGCCGCCGGGCGGAGGGGCACCGGTTCGTCGACGAGGCCGTCTCGCGCGGCGCGGCCGCGGTCGTCTCCGGCCATCCCGTCGCCGGCGTGCCCGCGGTGGACGCCGCCCAGGTCGCCGAGCCCCGGCGCGTCCTCGCCGAGGTCGCCCGCCGCTTCCACGGCCATCCCGAGCGGGCGCTCCGCCTCGTCGGCGTGACCGGCACCAACGGCAAGACCACGGTCGCCTCGCTCGTCCGCCACCTCGCCGAGGCCGCGGAGGGCCGCCCGTGGGGCCTGCTCGGCACGGTGCGCTACCACCTCGGCGCCCGCTCCGTCCCCTCCTACAAAACCACGCCCGACGCCGCCGACCTCGCGTCGTTCCTGGCCCAGATGCGGGACGCCGGGTGCGCGGGCGCCGCGATGGAGGTCAGCTCGCACGCGCTCGACCAGGAGCGCGTCCACGGCCTTCCCCTCGCCGTCGCCGCCTTCACCAACCTCACGCGCGACCACCTCGACTACCATGGCACGCCCGAGGCGTACCTCCGGGCCAAGCGCCGGATCTTCGACGGCTCGGTCGGGCCGCGCCCGGGCCGCGCCGTGATCAACGCCGACGACCCCGCCGCGCCCGCCTTCGCCGAGGCCGCCGCCGGCCTCCCGACGCTGACCTACTCGCTCTCGCGCGAGGCCGACCTCTCCGCGCGCGTCCTCTCCATGGACCTCGGCGGCACCCGCCTCTCGCTGCGCGTGGGAGGCCGGGAGGCGGAGCTCGTCACCCGCCTGCCCGGCGCCTACAACGTCTCCAACCTCCTCTGCGCCCTGGCCTGCCTCCGCGCGCTCGGCGCCGACCCGCTGGCGCTCGCCGACGCCGTCCGCGATTTTCCCGGCGTCCCCGGGCGGATGGAGCGCGTCGAGGCCGGACAGCCCTTCCCGGTGTTCGTCGACTACGCGCACACCGACGACGCCCTCGGCCACGCCCTCGGCATGCTGCGGGCCATCACCCCCGGGCGCGTGCTCTGCGTCTTCGGCTGCGGCGGCGACCGCGACCGCGGCAAGCGCCCCGCCATGACCGCCGCCGTCTCCGGCCTCGCGCACCGCGCCTGGGCCACGGCCGACAACCCCCGCCGCGAGAGCGTCGAGGCGATCTTCGCCGACATGCGCCCCGGCGCGCGCGGCCCCGGCCGCGTCGACTTCGTCCCCGACCGCCGCGAGGCCATCGCCCTCGCCTGCGCCGAGGCCCGGCCGGGGGACTGCGTCCTCGTCGCCGGCAAGGGCCACGAGACCACCCAGGAGTTCGCCGAGACCGTCGTGCCCTTCGACGACCGCGAGGTCGCCCGCGACGTCCTCCGCCGCCTGCCCCTGAGGGCCGCCTCCGCATGACCCGCCCCGATCCCGAGCGCCTCGCCGCCTGGTCCCGCGGGACCTGGAGCGGCGTCGCGCCCGCCGAGGTCGACGGCTTCTCCAACGACACGCGCAGCCTCCGCCCCGGCCAGGGCTTCGTCGCCATCGCCACGGGACGCCGCGACGGCCACGCCTTCCTCGCCGAGGCCCGCGACCGCGGCGCCTCCTGCGCCCTCGTCTCGCGTCCGGTCGACGACCCGCTGCCCCAGCTCGTCGTCGGCGACAGCCTCGCCGGCCTGCGCGCGGCCGCGGCCGGCTGGCGCGGCTCGCTGCGCATGCCCGTCGTCGCCGTGACCGGCAGCGTGGGCAAGACCTCGACCAAGGAGATGCTCCGCGCCTGCCTCGGCCCGCGGGTCCACGCCACCGAGGCCAACCTCAACAACACGATCGGCGTGCCCCTGACCCTGCTCGGGGCGGACGACGACCGGCACGACGCCGCGGTGGTCGAGGTCGGCATGAGCGAGCCGGGCGAGCTCGCCCTCTCCGCCGAGGTGGTCCGGCCGGACATCGCCGTGGTCACCGCCGTGGCCGCGGTCCACCTCCAGGGCGTGGGCTCGCTCGAGGGCGTCGCGCGCGAGAAGGCCGAGCTCATCCGCCACCTCGACGCCTGCGGCGAGGCCGTCGTCCCCGCCGCCCTCCTCGCGCATCCCGCCCTCGCCGCGCACGCCGCGCGCGTGGTCGCGGTGGCCTTCGGCGACGAGCCCGCCCCCGCCGGCGTCCGCCGCGTCGCCCGCGCCCGCCTCGCCCCCTCCGGCGACGGCTGGCGCCTCGCCGTCGAGGACGCCTCGCTCGGCCGGGTCGAGGCCGAGCTGGGCGACCTCACCGAGGGCCAG
>CAIPVK010000220.1 GCA_903868455.1 uncultured Opitutia bacterium | reverse complement strand
TGCGGCGAGGCGTGGGCGTGGTAGCCCCGGGCTTTCTCCTCAAAGCGCATCGGCGGGAGGTTGGCCGAGGAAGTCGGCGACCGCGTGGCCGGCCCCCTCGACGATGGCGCAGCCCTTCACGGCGTCGGCGACGCCCTCCGCGGATAGCAACGGGTCGCGGTCGCCGACATAGGCCTCCCAGCCCTCGGGCAGGCCGCGGCGCGCGAAGGTGACGAGGCCCGCGCCGGCCGGCTCCTCGAGTCGGTCCAGACCCTCCTCGAGCAGCTCGGGCGCGTAGGGAAGCTCGTCGGCGACGGCGGCCGGGGGCAGGCCGGCGCGCGCGCGAAAATCCGCCAGGGCGGCGAGCGGGTCTTGGCGCAACATCCGGCGGAGCCAGCGCACCTGGGTCCGGCTGACCTTGGCGCACGCGCCGTCCTCGGCGCAGAAGCTCGTGAAGGGCGCGAGCAGGAGCACGCGCCGGGGAAAGGGGCGCCCGCCCTTGGCCGCGAGCTCGAGGAAGCGGCGGGCGCCGAGCGACCACGCGACCACCGCGTCGCAGTCCGCCGCGGCCTCGGCCGCGCCGGCGACGGGCGCGAGCAGGACGTGGCGCGCGCCCGGCGCGTGCGCCTCGGCGTGGGGCCTGAGCTCCGCGGGCGAGACGCCCCAGCCGCCGATCCACCCGACGATCATGCGACGGCTCCTTTCAGCGCCGAGAGGAAGGCCTCGCGGTCGACCTCGCGCAGGCCTCGCCTGAGCGAGAGCCGCAGGCGCGCGGTGCCGTCGGGCACGGTGGGCGGACGGATGGCCGAGACGAGGAAGCCGGACGAGGAGAGGGCCTCCGCGGCGCGAAGGACGGCGGAAGGGTCGCCGAAGACGAGCGGGACGATGGGCGAGGTGCCGTACGGGACCGCGAAGCCGGCCTCGGCGAGGCCCGCGCGCCACTCGCGCGAGAGCGCGTGGAACGCGGGCCGCTCGGGGGCCAGGGCGCGGGCGACGCCGAGGGCGGCGAGCCCGGCCGCGGCCGCGGCGGGCGCCAGGTGGGTCGAGTAGACGAACTCGCCGGCGAGGTTGACGAGCGTGTCCCGCACCTCGGCGTCGCGGCAGAGGACGTAGGCGCCCTGGGAGCCGAGGGCCTTGCCCAGCGTGCCGACCACGATGTCGGCCGCGCCGCGGACCCCTTGCTCCTCCTGCAGGCCGGAACCCGTCGCGCCGTGCCACCCGGTGGCATGGGCCTCGTCGAGCACCCAGGTGAAGCCGTGCCGGTCGCGCAGGGCCGCGAGGCGCGCGAGGTCGGGCCCGTCGCCGTCCATCGAGTACACGCTCTCGGTCACGACGAAGGTCGGGCGGTCGCCGGCCTCGGCCAGCCGCATCTCGAGCGCGTCGAGGTCGTTATGAGGGAAGCGGATCAAGCGGGCGCCCGAGCGCAGGATGCCCTCGACCATGCTGGCGTGGACGAGCCGGTCGGCGAGGACGAGGTCGCCTGACGCCGGGAGCCGCCCGAGCACCGCCGCGTTCGCGGCGTAGCCCGAGTTCATCACGAGGGCGTGCGGGTAGCCGTGCCACTCGGCGAGGGCGGACTCGAGCGCGGCATGGAGCTCGGTGTAGCCCGTGACGAGAGGGGAGGCCGAGGCCGAGGCTCCCCAGCGCCGCAGGGCCTCGGCGGCGGCGGCGAGCACCTCCGGGTGGCGCGAGAGGCCGAGGTAGTCGTTGTCGGCCAGGTTCACCCTCGGGTCGTCGGCGCTCCGTGCGCGCAGGCGACGCAGGAGCCCGCGCGACGCGCGCTCGCCCAGCGCCTCGGCCAGTCGGCGACGGAGGGCCTCGCTCATGGCAGCTCCATCCTTTCCGGATCGCGCGCGCCATGGCGCGACTCGCCGACGACCCTCAGGCCGAGCGCGGCGAGACCCTCGCGGTTGGATCGGGCGAGCGCGGGTTCGGGGTCGGCGTGCGCGGCGTTGAGCCAGATGCCGAGACGGACGCCGGGGGCGCGCGCGGCGAGGTAGGCGTGGGCGAGGCGGGCCTGGTTGATGGCGCCGAGACGGTCGTCGACCACGATCACCGCGAGGTCGGGCCAGACGGCGCGGGCGACATCCGCCCAGTCGGCGCCGGAGGAATCGACGGGCACGCCCACGCCGCCAGCGCCCTCGATCACGCGGTGATCGGCGGCAGGCAAGGCCGCGAGGCGGTCGAGGACGAGGTCGAGCCGGACCTCGCCCTGCCCCTCCGCGAGCGGGGCGAGCGGAAGCGGGAGCGAGACCAAGGTGTGGGCCTCGGCCCAGTCGCCGGCGGCCTCGGGCGCGTCCTGCGGATGGCCGCCGGGCGCGCCGGCCTCCACGGGCTTCACCACCTGCGTGCGCCCCCGCGCGGCGAGCGCGCGCGCGAGCATCCCCGCCACGCGGGTCTTGCCGACGCCGGTGTCCGAGGCGGTGACGAGGACGGTGGCCAAGCGCTCAGTGCTTGCAGCCGCAGCCGGAGCCGCAGCCCTCGCCGCCTTCCTCGGCGACGGGGACGAGCTCCTCGGGCTTGGGCCAGG
>CAIPVK010000219.1 GCA_903868455.1 uncultured Opitutia bacterium | reverse complement strand
GAGCTGGATGAGGACGAGGATCGAGCGGTCCTTCTCCGCCTTGGGCGCCTCGGCCATCACCGAGTTGACCAGGAAGGAGGGGGCGAAGCCGGCGAAGGCCACGAGCCCGAGGCCGCGGCCCGTGTGGGCGAGGAACTCGCGACGGGTGTGGGGGGTGAGGCGGAGGGACATGGCGGGTTCAGGAAAGCTGGTAGACGGGCGCCTGCAGGATGGCGGTCACGACCTCCTGGAGGCTGCGCACGCGGCGCTGGTCGGACTTGAGGTGGCCCTCGAGCACCTTGCGGAACTCGTCCGTCACGGGCACCGGCAGGAAATAGTCGCAGAGATGGCTGACGATCTCCCGGTCCGTGCGGTTCTTGGCGAGGTACTCGAGCCGGTCGGGCGTGACGGTCGGCCGTCCGCGGCCCGCGGCGCGGGCCTCCTTGAGGGCCGCCACCTCGTCGGCGTTGAGCTTGTCCTCGTTGATCTCCTGGAAGAGCCCGCGGGCGACGGCGCGACGCGCGGCGAGGGTCGTGGAGCTGATCCAGTTGCGGCCGTAGATCCATCCCCGCACGTTGGGCGGGTTGAGGAAGGGCTGGCCCATCGAGCGCAGGGCGTTCACCACCGGGCCGGGGTAGGGCATCGTGTCGACGCCCAGGTCCTGGCAGAGCCCGAGGTAGTAGGCGACGGGCGACTTGATGTAGTTCCCGCGGAAGGCCGGGTGGTAGAAGATCTCGGAGTTGAACAGGATGCGGGGCAGCTCCTGGAGGCGCAGCCCGGAGGCGCGCCAGATGCGGCCGAAGGCGACGGCGTACTCCCTGGGCAGGCCCTCCGCCGCGAGGTAGAACTTGATGAGCTCCTGCGGGGCGAAGGCGGCCGCGGCCGGCTGGGCCATGGTCAGGTTGACCAGGCTGTCGGGGTCGAAATTCCCCTTCTGCCCGAAGATCACCTTCTCGCCGTCGTCGTGCTGGGACTTCTCGAGGTGGTAGGCGCCCTTGCGCAGGGTCACGCCGGTCATGGCGCGGGCGGCCTGCTTGACGTCCTTCTCCGTGTAGTTGCCCTCGCCGAGGCAGAAGAGTTCGAAGAGCTCGCGGGCGAAGTTCTCGTTGGGCTGGCCCTTGCGGTTCTGGTTGGCGTCCAGGAACTGGATCATCGCGGGGTGCTTCATCACCGCCCGCACCAGCGAGGTGTAGTCCTTGTCGAGCTGGCCGCGGATCGCCGCCTGGTAGTCGAAGAGCGTCTCCGTCTGCTTGATCTTCTCGGCCGTGACCACGAAGATGTCCTGCAGGAACATCACGAACTTCTCCTGGGCGCTGCACTCGGGGCGGCGGGCGAACTCCAGCCAGTCGACGTTGAAGTCGCGCAGGGCGCCCTCGGACTTGCGGCGGAGGTCCTGGATGAACTGGCGGCGCTCCTCGGGCGTGAGGCTGCGCAGCTTGGCCCGGACGCCCTCGCTCTCCTCCGAGAGCTCGGACAGCTTGTCCGGCAAGGGCAGGGGGCGCACGGCCGAGAAGCCGCGGCGGACGGTCATGGCCGGGCCCTCCTTGAGCGCGAGGGCGGTGGCGGAAGGGGTGGCCGAGAAGCCCATCCGCCGGAGGAGGTGGCGCGCGGCCGCCTCGTCCCAGCGACGCGGGTCCAGCGGCAGCCAGGCGCGGTCGGGAGGGGGCAGGGAGGGGGTCGTTCCCATGGGGGTTATCGCCTAGTGTGTATACACCAGCCGGGGGGACAAGTTCGCACGCGCCGCCTTTCCGGTTGATGCCCCGCCCGGCCGGGCTAACTTGGGAGCATGGTCCCTCCTCCCGGCGCCGACCCCGCCCAGCCGCCCCCTCCCCCTCCGGGCGACGACGGGGTGCCCGCGTCCCCCGCCGGGGCGCCCGGCGCCGCCCTCCCTCGCGCCCGCCTCGCCCTTTGGGAGCGCATCGGCGGCCGCGGCCTGACCATCTCCCTCGTCCTCCACGGCTTCCTCCTGGCGGTCTTCGCCTTCTGGGTGATCACCACCATCACCGATTCCGCCGAGAGCGAGCCCAACACCTTCGCCACCGGCTCGGGCGGCGGCAGCAAGGGCGACAAGGCCGTCATCCGCGACCACAAGGTCGTGCCCCGGCACGCCCAGAACGTCGCCAAGAACACGAGCCGCATCACGAGCAAGTCGTCCACCGCCTCCGTGGCGCTGCCCGACCTGCCCGCGCTCTCCCCGTCGTCCATGACCACCGGCATGACCGCCGGCGGCGCCTCCAAGGGCTTCGGCGGCGGCTCGGGCGGCGGCATCGGCTCCGGCAAGGGCGTCGGCGT
>CAIPVK010000218.1 GCA_903868455.1 uncultured Opitutia bacterium | reverse complement strand
TCCTCGTCTTCACCCGCACCGCGGGTTTCCGCCATGACTCCATCCCGGAGGGCGTCCGCTGCCTGCGCGAGCTCGGCCAAGCCGCCGGGCTCGAGGTCGAGCACACCGAGGATCCCGCGCAGTTCACCGAGTCGAACCTCGGGCGCTTCGGCATCGTGGCCTTCCTCAACACCACGGGAGACGTCCTTCCCGCGCGCGACCAGGAGCGCGCCTTCGAGCGCTGGATGGAGTCGGGCGGCCGCTTCCTCGGCGTGCACGCCGCGACCGACACCGAGTACAACTGGCCGTGGTACAACCGCATGGTCGGCGCGATGTTCGCCAGCCACCCGCGCATCCAGCCCGCCGAGCAGGTGGTCGTCGACGCCACCCATCCGTCCGCCGCGCACCTGCCCGCCCGCTGGCGACGTATGGATGAGTGGTACAATTTCCGCAGCTTCGAGCCCGGGCTTCATGTCATCCTGACGCTCGACGAGTCCACCTACCAAGGCGGGCGCAACGGCGCGCACCACCCCTCGGCCTGGTGCAAGGGCGTCGAGCGCGGCCGCATGTTCTACACCGCCGGCGGCCACACCAAGCAGAGCTTCGCCGAGCCCGAGTTCCGCGCCCACCTCGCGGGCGCGATCCGCTGGCTCCTCGAGCCGGGGCCCGTCCCTACGCCTTCTCCAGCCGCTCGATGAGGCGCCCGAGCGCGCCGCGGGTCGCGGCGTCCTTCGAGTCCTCCCTCGCCTTGCGCAGCAAGGCCAGGTCCGACTTGCGGGCCAGGCGGAGCGTCGCCTTGCGCGCCTCGGCGGCGAGCGCCGGCTCTCCCAAGGCTTGGATGGCCGCGGGCGCGGCCTCGCGCAGCTCGCGTTTCGCCGCGGCCCTGAGCAAGGCGAGGCGCGCGTCGGTCGGCGCGCCCGCGTCGGCGATGCCCTGGGCGAAGGCCGCGGCCACGCCCTTGCCGCCGATGCGCCCGAGCGCGGTCGCCGCCGCCTCGGCCAGCGCGGGTTCCTCGGCGAGCCGCGCCAGGACGGCCACATGGTGTCCGTCCCCGACCTCGCCGAGCACCTCGGTCGCGTCCGCGCGCAGGCCGGCGGGCCCCTCGAGCGCGATCGCGGCCAGGGCGTCCGCCATCGGTTGCCCGAGATGGCCGCGGGTCTCCGCCACCGCGTGGAGCGCGCGCGAGGCGAGGCGCGGGGGCAGGGCGCCCTTGCGGGCCGCGGTCACCAGCGCCTCCGCCAGCTGCGCCGCCCGCGGCTCGGGCAAGTTGTCGCCCGCGCGGGCCAGCCGCTCGCGGCACACCTCGATGGCGGCCTCGGCGCGGGCGGGGTCGGACAGGGCGAGCTGGGGCTGCTCCGCGGCCCTGAGCTCGGCGAGCGCCGAGCGGCGGGCCTCGGCCGCGGGGTCCGCGGCGAGCAGCAAGGTCAGCAAGGGCAGGGCGATCATGAGGCGATCCTCCAGCCCTTGCGCCACGGGCGCTCGCGCAGGGCGTCGGCCTCCGCGTCGCCGACGACGCGCTCCGCGGCGGCGTCCCAGCGGAGCGGGCGGCAGCCGAGACGCATGGAGATGAGGGCGACGGCCCCGATGGTGAAGGAGGCGTGCGCCGCCTCGGCGTGCGAGACCGTGCGGCGGCGCGTCCGCACCGAGCTGATGAACTCGCCCCAATGCTCCGTCGACCCTGGCGCGCGCCACTCGCCC
>CAIPVK010000217.1 GCA_903868455.1 uncultured Opitutia bacterium | reverse complement strand
GCGCGGAACTCGGCGACCTTGGCCGGGTCGGCCTTCTGGCTGGTGCCGTCCTCGAGCTTCACCTTGCCCTCTTCCTCGATGTGGAAGCGGAGGTTTTCGAGCAGCAGGACCTCGCCGGCCTTGAGGGCCTGGGCGGCGGCCTCGGCCTGGGGACCCACGCAGGCCGGCACGAACTTCACCGGGCGGCCGAGGAGCTTCTCGAGCTCGGCGGCGACGGGGCGGAGGGAGAACTTCTCGACGACCTTGCCGTCCGGACGGCCGAGGTGGGACATGAGCACCAGGGAGGCGCCGCCTTCGAGCAGGAACTTGATCGTCGGCAGGGCCGCGGCGATACGCTGGGTATTCGTGATGGCGCCGGTCTTCTTGTCCTGGGGGACGTTGAAGTCGACACGGACGAGGACACGCTGGCCTTTGACGGAGCCGAGTTCGCGGAGGGTAGGAGCAGGCATGGTGGTGAAAGGCTGCAGAGAAAGGCGTAAGGCCAAGGGTGGGAAGAACAAACCGCCCACGGCCTCGCAAACCGTCGTCACCGCCCTCCCCCGCCCTGCCGGAGCCCAAAACAAGACAGGCGGCCCGGATGGGCCGCCTGTCGCGGGAGGGGTCGGCGCGAAGCTCAGAGCTTGGCGGTCACCTTGCCCAGGAGCTCGACGACGCGGTTGGAGTAGCCCCACTCGTTGTCGTACCAGCTGATGAGCTTGAAGAAGTTCTTGTTCAGCTCGATCGAGGAGCCGGCGTCGAAGATCGACGAGCTCTTGTCGTGGATGAAGTCGGAGGAGACCACTTCTTCGTCGGTGTAGGCCAGGATGCCCTTCATGTAGGTCTCGGACGCCTTCTTGAGGGCGGCCTTGATCTCGGCGAGGGAGGTGTCCTTGGTGGTCTTGACGGTCAGGTCGACGACCGAGACGG
Source organism: uncultured Opitutia bacterium (assembly GCA_903868455.1). Lineage (GTDB taxonomy): Bacteria > Verrucomicrobiota > Verrucomicrobiia > Opitutales > UBA953 > UBA8828. The sequence goes on along the minus strand of CAIPVK010000217.1, from coordinate 5,686 downwards.
TCGGGGTCGGGACGCGGAAGGCCATGCCGGTGAGCTTGCCCTTCACTTCGGGCAGCACCAGGGCGACGGCCTTGGCGGCGCCGGTGGCCGAGGGGATGATGTTCTGGGCCGCGGTGCGTCCGCCCTTCCAGTCCTTCTTCGAGGGGCCGTCGACGGTCTTCTGGGTGGCGGTGTAGGCGTGGACGGTGGTCATCAGGCCCTCGGCGACGCCGAAGCCCTCCTTGAGGAGGACATGGACGAGGGGGGCGAGGCAGTTAGTGGTGCAGGACGCGTTCGAGATGATCTTGTGCTCGGCGGTCAGCTTGTCGTCGTTGACGCCGATGACGACGGTGAGGTCCTCGTCCTTGGCGGGCGCCGAGATGATCACCTTCTTGGCGCCGGCGTCGAGGTGGCCCTTGGCCTTGGCGGCCTCGGTGAAGAGACCGGTCGACTCAATCACGAGCTGGACGCCCATGGCGCCCCAGGGGAGCTCGGCGGGAGTCTTGGCGGAGACGACCTTGATCTCGTGGCCGTTGACCACGAGGACGTCGTCCTCGGCCTTGTCGGGCGAGGACTTCTTGGACGAGACGGTGCCCTGGAAGCGGCCCTGGGTGGAGTCGTACTTCAGGAGGTAGGCGAGGTTGTCGGCGGGGACGATGTCGCCCACGGCGACGACGTTGAACTTCGTCCCGAGGTGGCCCTGCTCGACGAGGGCGCGGAAGACGAGGCGGCCGATGCGGCCGAATCCATTGATAGCGACGTTGATGGCCATGGTGCGGAAAGGGTCAGCAAAGCCAGCCCCCGCCCGAAAAGGCAAGCGCCGAAACGGTCAGCGCGACCAAAGGCCGCAGCCGAGGGGAGGGAGCACGAGCCGGCCCTCCCGCCAGGCGGGCGAAGCGCCCGGAGCATGGGGGCAATCGAGGACGGGGCTAAGGACGACCGGCCGCCATTCGCCGGGGGGCGCGTCGAGGACGATCTCCCACGGGTGGGGATTGGCGGCGACCAGCGCCCGCGAGAAGCCGAGGGACCCGTCGGCGTTGAGCTCGGCCGCGAAGGCCTCGCAGCCCTCGCAGAAGGCCGGGCGCATCCAACCCGAGGGCACGGCGGCGCGCGGCCGGAGGAGGGCGCCGGCCTCGGAGAGGCGGAATCGGACGAGCGCGGCGACAAAGGCGTGCTCCGTCGCGAGCCGCGCGAGCCGCGCGGGATCGAGGGCGTTGAGGTCGCCGCGCCGCCAGGTGTTGCCGACGCCGCGCTTGCTGTGGAGGAAGTCCTGGCCGGCGGAAAGCATGGGCACGCCAACGGAAGTCAGCAGCAGGAGGTGGGCGAGACGGGTGCGCAGGAGGTCCTCGGGCGCCGGCTCGGAGCCGTCGCCGCCCCCGCGTACGGTGATGCGATCGACCCAGGCGTGGTCGTCGTGCGACTGCGCGTAGCGGAGGCGCGCGGCGGGGCGGATGCCGAGGCCGGCCATCTGGTGGAGGAGGTCGGTCGCGCGGCCGTGGCCGCGGACATAGGCCGGAAGGAATTCGCGGAAGCCGTCGTCCCACGAGGTCCACGACGTCCGGTCGAGCTCGGGTCCGATATGGCCGCGGAAGCTCCAGGGCTCGGCGATGAGAATCTTGCCGGGCGCGCGGGCGCGGACCTCGGCCTCGATCTCGCGCAGGACGGGCGTGCCCAGGAGCTCGGCGAGGTCGAGCCGGACGCCGTCGGCGCCGAGGCGCGTCAGCCAGTGCAGGACGGCGTCGACCGCCAGGCGCGCGCCCATTGGCGACTCGGCGCGGAAGTCGTTGCCGCAGCCGCTCAGGTTGCTCAGCGCGCCGGACGCGTCGCGCCGGAACCAGTAGTCGGGATCGAGCGCGAGCAGGGTGTTGGGCGAGCCGAAGTGGTTGAGGACGAGGTCGACGACGAGGGCGAGCCCGGCCTCGTGGCAGGCCGCGACGAGATCGCGGAACTCGGCCGCAGGCGCGAGCCCGGGCGAGGAGGCGTAGGCGGAGGCCGGCGCGAAGGCCGAGACCGGCATATAGCCCCAGTGGTACTCGGCGGGGTCGGGGCCGCGCTCGAACTCGGCGCAGGGCAGGAGCTCGAGAGCGTTGGCCCCGAGCGAGCGCAGGTAGGCGCCGTCGCGGCGGATCCAATCCGCGAGGTCGCGGAAGCCGGCCGAGCGCGCGTCGCCGCGCAGCGCGAGCAGGTCGCGCAGGTGCGCCTCGACGACGACGAGGTCCTCGGGGCGGGGCGGGACGAACCCGTCGGCGACCGGGGCCTCGTCGGCCGACGCCACATAGCCCGTGAGGCGGCCGCCGACCAAGGCCGCATGGCGCGCCCAGGGGTCGGCGAGCGGCTCGCCGCCCGGCCCGAGGCGGTAGGCGTAGGCGGCGCCGGTCAGGTCGGCCTCGGCGACGCCGACCCACGCGCCCTGCCCTTCCGGCCGGAGCTCGAGCGCGCCGGCGTGGTCGGGGGAGGACCACTCGACGGCGACGGAGGTCGCGCGCGGGGCGAAGAGACGGAACGTCGTGCGCCCGCCCTCGGCCAGGGCGCCGAAACGCCCAGGCGGCTGGAGATGGTCGAGCGGCCCGCAGCGCAGGATCTCACAGGACTCCGCGCGGCCGCCGTCGTCCCAAGTCAGGCGCGCCTGGGCGGCGAGCGCGTCGACGCCCTCGGCGACGAAGCGGAAGAGGTGGCGGCCGGTGCGCGCGGCGTCGAGGACGAGGTTGCGGTGGCCGCGCCAGTCGCGCTGGATGTTGTCGGCGTCGTGCGGCGGCTCGAGCCAGCGGCCGTCGGCCAGCCGGAACTTGAAGGGCACCTGCCCGGAGCGCGGGAGGACCTCGGCGAGGGGGACGTCGAGGACGAGGCCATCGATGCCCGCCACGCAGGCCGCGCGCAACGTCCAGCGCTCCGCGTCGGCCGAGTCGCCCCAGGCGTTGAAGGGGCCGGCGACGCGGACCTCTCCCGGGCAGGCCTCGGGCGCGAGGACTTTCCAGAGGAAGAAATGCGCTTCGCCGTCCTGGATCCAATGCCCGGCGCGGAGCGCGCCGAGTCGCGGGTCCGCCGGCTCGAGCAAGGCGAGCGAGGCGGGCGCTTCCAATCGCAGCGGGGGCGGGCCGGGAAGCGTCCAGTCGCGGCGGAGGGCGACGAGACCCGAGGTCCGCGTCTCCCAGCGCGCGCCGGCGATGCCGTTGGCCATGGGGCATCCAAGTCGCGGCGCGGCCGCGTTGGGAAGGACAAAGCGGGACACCTTGCCCTCGGCCGCAAAGCCCTCCAACGTCCGCCCATGCGAATCGAGGTGCTTGCCAGCGACTGGGACGGCCATCGCCTGCTCGACTCCGGCAACGGCCGGAAGCTCGAGACCTTTGGCGGCGTGCGCGTCATCCGCAGCGAGCCCAAGGCCTGGTGGAGCCCCGCCCTGCCGGAGTCCGAGTGGCAGAAGGCGGTGGCGACGCACGAGGACGGCGGCAAGGAGGGGCGCTGGCGCCTCAAGCCCGGCACCCCGCGTGAGTGGGAGACGCGGCTCGGCAAGCTCCGGCTGCAGCTGCGGTTCATGGACAACTCTAAGCAGCTCGGGGTCTTTCCGGAGCAGGCGCCGCACTGGGACTGGGTCGCCGCCCAGCCCGTCGACGCCGCGCGGAAACCCCGACTGCTGAACCTCTTCGGCTACACCGGCGCCGCCTCGCTCGTCGCGGCCCAAGCCGGCTGGTCCGTGACCCACGTCGACGCCTCCAAGCCGGCCGTGGCCTGGGGACGCCGCAACCAGGAGCTCTCCGGCATGGCCGAGGCCCCCATCCGCTGGATCCTCGAGGATGCGCCGACCTTCGTCCAGCGCGAGGCCAAGCGCGGCAACAGTTACGAGGCCATCCTGCTCGACCCTCCCGCGTTCGGGCGCGGGCCCGCGGGCGAGCTCTGGAAGATCGAGCGCGACCTAGCGCCGCTCCTGCGCGACTGCCGCAAGATCCTCGCGCCTGGCGCGCGCTTCGTGTTGCTCACGGTCTACACTATCGACGCCTCGTCCGTCCTCTGCGGCAACCTCCTTTCGGAAATGACCCGCGGGCTGCCGGGCAAGGTCGACATCGGCGAGCTGGCCCTTCCACACCAAGGCGACTCCCGGCTGCTGCCGCTCTCGCTGTGGGGGAGGTGGGTCGCCGCCGCCTGAGCGGGGGGGGGCAAGGGGGACTAGGGGGATGGGGGACTAGGGGACTAGAAGGATAGGGGAATGGGGGACTAGGGGATTTAGAAGAATAGGGGACTAGCGGAGTGAAGTAGGGCCGGCTCACCGAGCCGGCCGCGGACGCCTCGGAGAGGCATCCCTACCAAAATCGCCGATGGGCGAGAGGAAACGAACGTGGGCTCTCATCCCCCAGCGCCCCTATTCCCCTAGTCCCCTATTCCCCTAGTCCCCCAGTCTCAGAGCCCCTTCCTCGTGTCGCCATGCCGGCGCTCATCCTCGGCGTCGCGGACGCGCTGGGCGCGGAAGAACTCTCGCAGCACCTCGCGGCGGGCCTCCTCCTTGCGCTCGGCGGCGGCCTCGTCGTGGGTGCGGAGGCGCTCCTTGTCGGCCATGGCACGCCGGAGGTGCATGAGCGCGAGGTGCTCGAGCTGGCGCACGCGCTCCCGGGTCAGCTTGAATCGGACGCCCACCTGCTCGAGCGTGAGGGGGATATCGCCGTTGAGGCCGAAGCGCAGGCGGATGATCTCGGCCTCGCGCGGCTCGAGGCCGGTCAGGAGGTCGTCGATGTCCGAGCGGTCCGACTTGCTGCGGAGGCTCTCGTAGGGGTTCTCGGCCGCCTCGTCCTTGACCAGGTCGCCGAGGGTGGCGTCGCCCTCCTCGCCGACCGGAGCGTCGAGCGAGGCGGAGCGGTTGGCGAGGGTCTTGAGGTGGGCGATCTTGGTGACCGGCAGCTCCATCACCATCGAGAGCTCCTCGTTGGTGGGCTCGCGCTCCAGCTCGACGGTCAGGCGCTGGATCACCCGCCGCATGGCCGCGATGCGGTCGACCATGTGGACGGGCAGTCGAAGGGAGCGCCCGTGGGTGGCGAGCGCGCGCTTGATGGACTGCTTGATCCACCAGGCGGCGTAGGTGCTGAGCTTGCCGCCCTTGTCCGGGTCGAAGCGCTCGACCGCCTTGATCAGGCCGAGGTTACCCTCGCTGATGAGGTCCATGAAGGGCAGGCCGAAGTCCTCGTAGTCGCGGGCGATGCGCACGACCAGGCGGAGGTTGGCCTGGATCATGGCCTGGCGCGCGGCGTCGTCGCCCTTCTGGATGCGGCGGGCGAGGTCGACCTCCTCCTCCGGCTTCAGGAGCGGCGTCTTGCCGATCTGGTCGAGATAGTAGCGCAGGGGCGAGCGCTCGTCGGGCGAGAGCTGGTCCCAGGGGAGGCCGGGCTCGGTGCGATCCTCGGGCTCGGGGCTGGCGGCAGGGGGCGCGGAAACCGTCGACGCGGGGGGGCGGGCGACGGGCGGCGCAGGGGGAGCGACCGGCTTGGGCGCGGCGGCCTTCGGCGCCGGCTTGGGCGCGGGTTTCTTGGAGACCTCGGGCGAATGCTTGGCGACGGGCTTGGGCGCGGGGGTCTTGGCCTTGGCCGCCGGCTTGGGCTTGGAGACGGGACGGCGCGGGGCGGGCTTCGGCTTGGACTTGGGCGACTTCCGGGCCATCAGCCGGAGGTGCGCAGGCGCGCGGCTAGGCCGAGGGCGCGCAGGACGCCCTTGGACTTGTTGACCG
>CAIPVK010000216.1 GCA_903868455.1 uncultured Opitutia bacterium | reverse complement strand
TCACCCCTTCAATCCCTTCATCCGCCATTCCCCCATTCTCCTAGCCCCCTAGTCCCCTGAGGCTCAACGCCCCAACTCCCTCACCCTCACCGCCCGGAACTCCACGGGGTCGCTGTGGCCGGCGAAGCCGAGGTGGCCCGAGGTCAGCTCCAACCCGGGATGTCGCTTGCCGTCCATGAAGCCCGAGGGGTCGACCTTGCCCAGGTCCGTGTCGAGGATCACGGTGCCGTTGAGCTCCACCTTCAGGCGCTTCCCGACGAGGGTGACCTCCTGGAAATTCCACTGGCCGATGGGCCGCTGGTAGCCGCGGGCCGCCGCCACCATGCCGTAGGCCGAGCCATGGGCCTGGCGGGGGTCGATCTTCTGGCCCTTCGCCGCCTCATAGTTGTCATCGAGCACCTGGCACTCGGCGAAGCCGTTGTACGCCGCGTCGGCCTGCCCCGTGTAGCGAAGGGCGAGGCCGTTGTTGCCGCCGGCGGGCAGGCGGAACTCGAGGCGGAGGACGAAGTCCGAGAAGACGCGCTCGGTGAAGAGCGTGCCGCCGCGGCCGGCGCGGCAGCGGATGGCGCCGCCCACGACCTCGTAGTCGGCGACCGAGCCCTTCCAGCCGGCGAGGGTCTTGCCGTCGAAGAGCGGGACGAACCCCGCGTCGCCCTTGGACGCCAGGCCGCGGTTGGCCTCGTCGCCCGGGATCTCGCGCAGGCGCAGGTTGCGCCAGCGGACCGGGTCGCCGTGCGACTGCAGGAGCAGCGGTCCGGTCGCCGGCAGGGGCTTGGAACGATCGTAATAGTTCTCGAGGCGGGCGTGGTCGACCACCTGGCGGTCGTTGAGCCAGACGCTCACCCGCTCGCCGAGCTGGACGACGCGCAGGGCGTTCCACTGGCCCGCGGGTTTGTCGGCCAGGACGGACGGGTCCTTGCCGGGCGCGCCCGGCGAGTTGTTCCAAAGGCCGCCGCTGCCGAGCTTGCCGCCATGCTTCCAGGCGTCCGGGTTCTCGGTGTCCCAGATCTGCACCTGGGGGACGTTCCTCAGGTAGATGCCGGAATCGCCCTTGGGCGAGATGCGGTACTCCACCCGGAAATCGATGTCGCCGTAGTCCTTGAGGGTGGCGAGGCACGGCCCCTTGCCGGTCGTCACGAGCTCGGCGCCCTCGGGCTTCCAATGGCGCCGCGCCAGGGCCGTCCACTCCGCCACCTTGGCGGCGCGCTGGGCCTCCGGCATCGCCAGGAGCGCGCGGTGGTCGAAGGTGTCGCCGCCGCGCCAGCCCTCGAGCGCGGGGCCGGGCAGCAGGTTGACGAAGCCGGGCTCGGTCTGGGCCGGCAGGACGGCCGAGCAGAGCAGCAGAAACGCGGGGGTGCGCATGGGGACAAGACACTCGGGGAGGACCGGCGTTCCCGCACCACAAAAAAAGACCCCGCTCGAGGCGGGGTCGCGGAGGCGCCGGGGCGCGCTCAGATGGCGGAGGGAGCCGGGGCGGCGCCGGACGAGGGCGAGCCGTCGATCGGGGCGGCGGGCACGCTCGAGGTCGGGGCGCGCGAGCCGCCCTTGTAGTTGGCGTCGACGACATGCACGCGGCGGTCCTTGGCCGCGGCGGCGCCGGAGGCGCCCTGCGTGGCCTGCTGCTCGCCGAGGGCGATGACCTCCATCTTGCCGCGGGAGAGGCCGAGGCGGACGAGGTAGTCGGCCACGGACTGGGCGCGGCGGTCG
>CAIPVK010000215.1 GCA_903868455.1 uncultured Opitutia bacterium | reverse complement strand
GCCCTTCACGGTGTTGGACTTGAAGGAGACGTTGGTGAGGGTGAGCGAGGCGCCGCTGTTGACGAAGAAGACGCCACCGAAGCCCGCGCCGCCGCCGGAGCCGGCGCCGCCCTCGGTGAAGAAGTTGGTGTAGACCTTGTCGGATTCGGTGCGCGAGCCCTCGAAGAGCATCCGGTCGGCGAGCGCGACGTCGTCGCCGTCGACGATGGTGATTGTCTGGGCGTGCAGCGCGCCCTGGGAGGCGGCGGCGACGAGGAGGGCGCGGGTGAACAACGAGCGGGTGCGGGAGCGCATGGGGTGTGTTGGAGTGGTGAAGGAGATGGGAACTCCCTCGGGCCAATGCCACCCCAAAAGACCCGTTGTGAATAAGTTCGTCACGAAATGCGCCCCCGCCGACGCGACGCCGGGGAGCCCGTCCGCGCGAGCGCCCGGCCTCAGCGACCGCCCGGCGCCCGGCCGTCGGCGCCCCACATCGGCTGCGGGCGGATCACCGGGAAGGGCGCGGGCGGCGCGACCCCGGCCTCGGCGAGGCGGGCGCGGTCGACCACCCCGACGAGCTGCTGGCGCGCGTGGGCGGGCGGGCGGACGAGCACGGAGGCGAGGAAGAGCCCGAGGCGCGCCTGTCGGTCGCGGAAGACGAGGACGGCGGAGGGGTCGCGCAGGTCGGCCGGGGTCGCCGGACGGACGCAGGGCCAGGCTCGCTCGAGCGGCCAGGCGGTGACGCGGTGTCCGGCCATCCAGGCGCGCTCGGCCCGGACCTCGTCGGTCTCCGGCTCCTCGGGCACCTCGGGCAGGAAGGGGTCGGGCTCCTTCGGCGGCATGGCTTGCATCGTCGCGGCGGGTCTTTCTAATACAAACCTTAACCGATGGGCTTCCGATTCCGCCAGACATTCCGACTCGGCCGCCTCCTCCGCATCAACCTCTCCAAGGGCGGCGCCTCCGTCTCGGCCGGCCGACCCGGGGCGACCCTCAACGTCGGCCCGAAGGGCCCCAAGGTGACGGTCGGCATCCCCGGCACGGGGATGTCCTACGACCAGCGGGTCGGGCGCGGGGGCTGCCTCGGCCTGCTCGCCGCGGCGACGGGGCTGATCGCCCTCCTCCTGAGCCGATGAGCGCCGTCCTGCACAAGCTGGCGCGCGACGGCGCGATCCTCGGCGACCGCAGCTACGCGGACATCCAAGCCGGGCTCGCCGACGGCTCGCTGCGCCCCACCGACCATGTCTGGGCGCCCGGGCAGGGACGCTGGATCCTCCTGCGCGAGCTCGTCGCCCTGACCTCCCCCGCCCCCTCCCCCAAGCCCGCGCCGGCGACCGCCGCCGCGCCGGCGGGCTTCTGGCGCTCGTTCGGCCGAGGCTGCCTCGCCGTGATCGGGGGCCTGTTCCAGGGCCTAGTCTGGGTTTTCAAGGGCATCGGCACGGTCATGTCCTGGGTCGTGGTCCTCTCCATCGGCCTCTTCATCGGCATGCTGCTCGAGGGCCGGGGCAACCCGCGCAACAACCCGGCGACCGACCCCCTGCACGATCCCTATGCCGG
>CAIPVK010000214.1 GCA_903868455.1 uncultured Opitutia bacterium | reverse complement strand
AGGTCGCGGAAGATGTCGGCGTGGTCGAACTCGACGTTGTTGATCGCGAGCACGCGGGGCAGGTACTGGATGAACTTGCTGCGCTTGTCGAAGAAGGCGGAGTCGTACTCGTCGCCCTCGATGACGAAGGGGCCGCCGGGGACGCCGGGATGCGAGCTGTCGGGAAGGTCGCGCGGGACGCCGCCCACGAGCCAGCCGGGCTCGGCGCCGGCGGCGCGGAGCAGGACGGCCGCCAGGCAGGTGGTCGTCGTCTTGCCGTGGGTTCCCGCGACGACGAGGTTGGCGCGGTCGCGCAGGAGGCGCGTGCGCAGGAGCTCGGGGAGCGAGACGTACTCGAGGCGGCGAGAGCGGAGCAGGCGCTCGACCTCGGGGTTGCCGCGGGAGGCCACGTTGCCGACGACCACGAGGTCGGGCCGGGCGGCCTCCATGCGGTCGGCGTCCCAGCCCTCGAGGATCTCGACGCCGGCCGAGCGCAGGTGGTCGGACATCGGCGGGTAGACGCCGGTGTCGGAGCCCGAGACCTCGTGCCCGAGCGCGCGCATGAGGAGGGCGGCGTTGCCCATCGCGGTGCCGCAGATGCCGATGAAGTGGAGGCGCACGGGGAAGGCATAGCGGGCGGCGCGGGCGGAGGAAAGCCCGGACGTCGCCGCGCTTGCCCTAAGGGGATTTCGCGCCATCACTCGCCCCGCCGATGCACGACCTATCGCTCATCTACACCCTGGCCGGCGCCTTCGCCGCGGCCTGGGTGTGCGGCCTCCTCACCCAGCGCGCCGGCCTCTCCCCCATCGTGGGCTACCTGCTGGCGGGCGTCCTGATCGGGCCGCACACGCCGGGGTTCAACGGCGACGTCGCCCTGGCCTCGCAGCTGGCGGAGGTCGGGGTGATCCTCCTCATGTTCGGGGTGGGGATGCACTTCCACCTCGACGACCTCATGGCCGTGCGGCGGGTGGCCGTCCCCGGCGCCCTGGGGCAGTCCGCCGCGGCGCTCGCGCTCTCCGTCGCGGTGGCCGGCGCCTTCGGCTGGCCGCTCAAGTCGGGGCTCGTGCTCGGGCTGGCGCTCGCGGTGGCGAGCACGGTCGTCCTCATCCGCGTGTTGACCGACGCCCGGGCCCTGTCGACGCCGCAGGGACACGTCGCGGTGGGATGGCTCGTGGTGGAGGACATCCTGACGGTCGTCGCGCTCGTGCTCATTCCGACCCTGGCGGCGACGCCGGGGGACACGGTCGACCTCGCCGGCTTCGCCTGGCTCTCGCTGGTCGCCCTGGCCAAGCTCGCGGCGCTGTCCGCGCTCCTGCTCTGGGGCGGCGCGCGGCTGCTCCCGCGCGTCATGCTCATGGTCACGCGCCTGCGCTCGCGCGAGCTCTTCACGCTCACCGTCCTGGTCATGGCCATCACGGTGGCGGCGGGGAGCTACGCCCTCTTCGGCGCCTCGATGGCGCTCGGCGCCTTCCTCGGGGGGCATGCTCATCGGCCAGTCGCCCGTCTCGCGCCGCGCCGCGGCCGACATCCTCCCGATGCGCGACGCGTTCGGCGTGCTCTTCTTCACCTCGGTCGGCATGCTCTTCGAGCCGGCCTTCCTCGTCCGCGAGCCCCTGCTCACGCTCGCCTGCCTCGGCATCGTCCTCGTCGGCAAGCCGCTCGCCGCGCTCCTCATCGTGGCGCTCCTCGGGCGGCCGGTGCGGACCGGCCTGACCGTCGCGGTGGGCCTCGCGCAGATCGGGGAGTTCTCCTTCATCGTCTCGCAGCTCGGGCGGACGCACGGCCTGCTCGACGCCGACGGCCACAACGTCCTGGTCGCCTGCGCCATCCTGTCCATCACCCTCAATCCCCTGCTCTTCCGCAACGTCGGCCGCATGGAGGCGTGGCTGCGCGGGCGGCCCGCGCTCTGGCGCGCGCTGACCTGGCGGTGCGGGCCCGGGGAGGCGCTCAGCGCCGGCGACGCAGCGCCCGCTGCATCTCCCGCCGGT
>CAIPVK010000213.1 GCA_903868455.1 uncultured Opitutia bacterium | reverse complement strand
TTCTCCGCCTCCGGTTGCAGGTCCTCGGGGACGAGCGCGAGCGAGAGCGCGCGCAGGCGCTCGAGGTCGGAGGTCAGGGCGAGGAGGGCGGCGTCGGCCTCGGCGCGGTCGACCCAGAGCTCGAAGAGGACGACCGGCGCCCCGGCCTCGTCCTCATACTCCTCCGCGACGACCTCGTAGCCCAGGCCCTCGAGGTACTCCCAGACGTTGTCGGGCATGTCGAGCTCCTCGATGGGCGCGCCCTGGTCGAGCGCGTCGAACCACTCCACCGCCAGCTTCAGCGGTCCGGGGTACAGGCTGAGCTCGTGCTGCAGGTCGTGTTCCTCCCCTTCGGCCACGAAGATCTTGCCGTTGATGACGTCGCCCGCGTTCAGCTCTTCCATGGCCGGACCGTGGCCTGTCGGGGCGCGTTGGCAACCATGGAGGAGATGGCCGGCTCGGAGAGCCAGCGTGGTGAGGCGCACCGCGCCCGAGGCCCTGGTGACGTCGATTCACAGGCTCGCTGAGCCGCCTGCCTGAGCGCACAGCTCTTAGCGGCTGGCAAGCCGCCAGAGCTGGGCGAGCAGGTAGATCACGGCGAAGCCCGCTATAACCCAATACCGGTGGCGCGAGCGGCGGTCGAGGGCTAGGTGGGACAGCCATGCCATCGCGAAGGCGGGCGGCAGGGTATAGGCGATGCCTGGGAGCAACCCGGCGAATCTCGGTTCAGCGATGGCCGAGATCAGAAAACCAAGGGTGAGGTTCGCCCCCAGCACCTTCCGGAAGATCGGGAGGCGCCAGCGGATGGTGCAGGCGACGAAGGCGGGCGTGAGGATGGCCGCGAGCATCGCGGGCAGCGCAGCCCACTTGTGCGGCTGAGGCAGCAGCTTCTCGTAGACCAGGACCGTGAGCCACCCGGTCGCCAGCCCGGGGAGGAAGGTGCCGATGAAGGCGGGGGCCAGGCTCAGGCTCCAGTCCTCGTCCTTGGCTGGTTCCTCGCCCATCCGGCTCAGTGCTTGAAGTGGCGCTGGCCGGTGAAGACCATCGCCATGCCGCGCGCGTCGGCGGCGGCGATGACATCGGCGTCCTTGACCGAACCGCCCGGCTGGATGGCGCAGGTGGCGCCGGCGTCGGCCGCGGCGAGCAGGCCGTCGGGGAAGGGGAAGAAGGCGTCGGAGCAGACGGCCGAGCCCTTGAGCTCGAGCTTGGCCTCGCCGGCCTTCCAGACCGCGATGCGGGAGGAGTCGACGCGCGACATCTGGCCGGCGCCGACGCCGAGCGTGCGCTCGCGGCCGGCATAGACGATGGCGTTGGACTTCACGTGGCGGACGACGCGCCAGCCGAAGAGCATGGCCTCCATCTCGGCGGCGGTCGGGGCGCGCTTGGTCACGACCTTGAAGTCGCGGGCGTTCACGGGCTTCTGGTCGCGGTCCTGGACGAGGACGCCGCCGATGACGGAGCGGACCTCGCGGAGGGTGTCGGCGCGCAGGCCGACCTTGGCGCGCATCAGGCGCAGGTTCCTCTTCTTGGCGAAGATGGCCTGGGCGTCGGCGTCGAACTCGGGGGCGATGATGACCTCGGAGAAGATCTCGGCGATGGCCTCGGCGAGGGCCTTGTCCACCGTGCGGTTCATCACGATGATGCCGCCGAACGGCGCCTGGCGGTCCGTCTCGAAGGCCTGCTGCCAGGCCTCGAGCAGGGTGGGGGCCGAGGCGGCGCCGCAGGGGTTGGTGTGCTTCAGGATGGCGAGGGTGGGCTTCTCGAACTCGCCGATGAGGTAGGTCGCGGCGGTGATATCGAGGATGTTGTTGAAGCTGAGCTCCTTGCCCTGGAGCTGCTCGAAGGCCTCGTGGAACGAGCCGTAGAGGGCGGCCTGCTGGTGGGGGTTCTCGCCGTAGCGCAGGCGCTGGGCGAGGGGCAGGGTGAGGGAGAAGCGCGAGGGGAGGCCGAGGACCGCGCCGGGGGCGGGCTCGGACTGCGCCTCGAGGTAGTTGGCGATGGCGGCGTCGTAGCCCGCGGTGCGCTGGAAGACCTTCAGGGCGAGGTCGCGGCGCAGGGCGGGGAGCTGGTCGGGCGCGGCGAGGGCGGCGAGCACGCGGTCGTAGTCGGTGGGGTCGGTGACGACGCTGACGGACGCGTGGTTCTTGGCCGCGCTGCGCAGCATGGAGGGTCCGCCGATGTCGATGTTCTCGATGGCGTCCTCGAAGGCGCAGCCGGGCTTGGCCACGGTCTGCTCGAAGGGGTAGAGGTTCACGACCACGAGGTCGATCAGCTCGATGCCGTTGGCCTTGGCCTCGGCGAGGTGCTCGGCGGAGTCGCGCCGGCAGAGCAGGCCGCCGTGGACCTTGGGGTGCAGGGTCTTCACGCGGCCCTCCATGATCTCGGGCGAGCCGGTGTGCTCGCTGACGTCGGTCACGGGCAGGCCGGCCTCGCGGAGGAGCTTCGAGGTGCCGCCGGTCGACAGCAGCTTGTAGCCGTGCCGCTTCACCAAGGCGGTGGCGAAGGGCACGAGGCCGGTCTTGTCGGAGACGGAGAGGAGGGCGAGGGGCATGGGGAGCGGGGGAAGAAGGGATTAAATGGATGAAAGGATTAAAAGATGAAGGGATTTAAGAGATGAGGGAATGAAGGGATTAAATGACGAAGGAAAAGGGAGGGATGAAGGGGGGAAACGGGGTTGGGGGAAGTTGAAAGTGGATTTGGGTTTGTTTTGGGGACCGAAGGGGGCCCGCATTCATACGTTTCCGATCTATCCCTTCTTCCCTTCATCCCTTCAATCCCTTCAATCCCTTCATCCCTTTAATCCCCTTTTGTTCCCCTTGCCCTCCTCCGTCCTCATCCTCTCCGGCGGCGTCGACTCGACGGTCCTCCTCGCCCAGCTCCGGGCCGAGGGGCGGACCGTGCGCGCGCTGACGGTGGATTACGGCCAGCGGCATCGCCGGGAGATCGCCTCGGCCCAGGCGGTGGCGGCGCATCACGGCGTCGAGCACCGCGTCGCCGACCTTCGCGGGGTCGCCGGCCTCATGGGCGGCAACGCCCTGACGGATGCCTCGGTCCAGGTCCCGGAGGGGCACTACGAGGCCGAGTCCATGAAGGCCACCGTGGTGCCCAACCGCAACATGCTCTTCCTCGCGCTGGCCGGGAGCTGGGCGGTCGCGACCAAGTCCGACAGCGTCGTCTACGGCGCCCACGGCGGCGACCATGCCATCTACCCCGACTGTCGACCCGAGTTCGCCGAGGCCATGGACCGGGCCCTCGGGCTCTGCGACTGGCACCCGGTCCGTCTGGAGCGCCCGTTCGTGGACTGGGACAAGGCCGCCATCGTGCGCCGCGGCGCCGAGCTGGGGGCCCCCTTCCACCTCACGTGGTCCTGCTACGTGGGCGGCGAGGTCGCCTGCGGGCGCTGCGGCACCTGCGTGGAGCGCCGCGAGGCCTTCGCCAAGGCTGGCGTTCCCGACCCCCTTCGCTACGCCTGAGCCATGCTGACCTGCCGCAAGACCTACGCCGAGATCCCGTTCGCCCACCGGCAGCACCTGCACGCGGGCCATTGCGCGCACGTCCACGGCCACAGTTGGACGCTCGCCCTGACCTTCGCCTGCAAGGAGCCCGATCGCCACGGCTTCGTGGTCGACTTCGGCGGACTCCGCTTCCTGCGCGAGTGGATCGACACCCACCTCGACCACGCCTTCGTGGTCTCGGCCGACGACCCTGAGCTCGCGTGGTTCCGCTCCAAGGGGGGCAGGGTGTTCAAGCTCCTCGTCGTCGAGAGCGCCGCCGCCGAGGGCATCGCGCGCCACCTCCACGCCGCCCTCGACCCCCTGGTGCGCGCGCAGACCGGCGGGCGCGCCTGGATCGCCGAGCTCGAGCTTCACGAGGACAGCCGCAACTCCGTCCGCTTCGCCCCGTGACCTATCCGGTCAACGAGACCTTCCTCAGCTGGCAGGGCGAGGGCGTGCACCTCGGCCGCAAGGCCTTCTTCATCCGTCTCCAAGGCTGCCCCGTGCGCTGCGCGTGGTGCGACGCCGCCTCCACCTGGCACCCGGCCCACGTGCCCAAGGACCTCCGTCGGGCCACGGCCGAGGCCTTGGCCGAGGAGGCCGCCGCCAGCCGGCCGGAGTTCGTCGTCCTGACCGGCGGCGAGCCCTGCATCCACGA
>CAIPVK010000212.1 GCA_903868455.1 uncultured Opitutia bacterium | reverse complement strand
TTGACGTCGGTGATGACGACCTTGCGGGCGCCCGCGGCCTTGGCGATGGCGATGGCCATGATGCCGATGGGGCCGGCGCCGGTGATGAGGACGTCCTCGCCCACGAGGTCGAAGGAGAGCGCGGTGTGGACGGCGTTGCCGAGGGGGTCGAAGACCGCGGCCACGTCGTCCGGGATGTCGTCGGGGATGGGCACGACGTTCTCCGCGGGGATCGCGAGCAGCTCGGCGAAGGCGCCCGGGCGGTTCACCCCGACGCCCTTGGTGTTGGGGCAGAGGTGGCGGCGGCCGGCGCGGCAATTGCGGCAGGTGCCGCAGACGATGTGGCCCTCGCCGGAGACGCGCTGGCCGACCTTGAGGTGGCGGACGTCGGCGCCGACCTTCTCGATGACGCCGAGGTACTCGTGGCCGACGTTCATCCCGACGGGGATGGTCTTGGCCGCCCAGTCGTCCCATTTCCATATATGGACGTCGGTGCCGCAGATGGAGGCGCGCTTGATGCGGATGAGGACGTCGCGGGCGCCGAGGGTCGGCTCGGGGATGTCCATCAGCCAGAGGCCTTCCTTGGCCTCCTTCTTGACGAGGGCTTTCATGTCGGAATCGGAGGGTTAGGCGGGGCGGCGGATAAGTCCAGCGCGCTCCCAGACGGCGCGCACGGGCGGGTCGCGGGGGTCGGGCAGCGGGTTGCCATGGCGGTGGCGGGTGACGCTCAGGGCCTGCTCGAGGAAATAGGGGTGGAACTCGAGGGCCGGGCAGCGCGTGACGGGGCCGTCGAAGACCGCCGCGCCCCGGATGCGGGCGGCCTCGCGCAGCGAGGCGCCGGCGGGGCCGACGAGTCGGACGCGCGCGCCCTCGGCGAGGAACTCGGCGAACTCCAGGTCGTCCTGCACCTCGCAGAAGGCGGCGACCTTGGCGGCGGCCTCGATCAGGTAGGGGTCGTGCGAGCGGTCGACGCTGACCACCCAGGCGTGGGACATGGCGAGGACGACCTTGAGCGCGCGGTGGCACTCGGCGTTGTCCGCCCCCGCGGCGAGCCGCAGCACGAGCAGGCGGGGATCGTCTCGCCGTCCCGCGGGCAGTCGGCGCAGCACGTTGGCCTCGGCGGCGAGGCCGGAGGGGTCGGCGGGCCGGAGGAACGCGGGCAGGCTGAGGGCGAAGTGCGCCTTCTCGGCGTCCTCGCCGTGGACCTTGGCGTGCGCCGCGCGGTCGGCGGCGGGGTGGATCGAGACGATGTCGGCCGCGGGGTCGTCCTCCCAGCGGCAGAGGGCGGCGACATAGTGGGGGCCGCCGGCCTTGGCGCCAGGTCCGTAGGCGGAGCGCTTCCAGCCGCCGAAGGGCTGGCGGCGGACGATGGCGCCGGTGATGGGGCGGTTGACGTAGGCGTTGCCGACCTCGACGCGCCCGACCCAGGCGGCGATCTCGCGCGGGTCGAGGGAATGGAGGCCTCCGGTCAGGCCGAAGCGCGAGCGGTTGGCGATGCGCAGGGCCTCGTCGAGGTCGCGGGCGCGGACGACGCCGAGGACCGGGCCGAAGCACTCGGCGCCGAAGAACCAGGAATCCGGCGTGACGCCGAGGCGGATGCCCGGGGACCAGAGGTTGGGATTGGCGGGGTCGCGGCGCGGCTCGAGGAGCCAGGACTCGCCGGCGTCGAGGGTGGTGAGGCCGCGGAGGAGCGAGGGGTCGGGCTCGCGGATGAGCGGGGGGACGGCGGTGGAGAGGTCCCAGGCGGAACCGACGCGCAGGGAGGCGGCGGCGTCGCGGAGCTGGCGCAGGAAGGCCTCGTCCGTCCCGAGCTCGCCCACGAGGATGAGCAGCGAGCAGGCGGAGCACTTCTGGCCGGCGTGGCCGAAGGCGGAGCGCACGGCGTCCTTGATCGCGAGGTCGCGGTCGGCGGCGGGGGTGACGACGAGGGCGTTCTTGCCGCTGGTCTCGGCGAGCAGGCGGAGGTCGGGGCGCCAGGAGAGGAAGAGGTCCGCGGTCGAGGAGGCGCCGGTCAGGATGACCGAGGCCACGCGGGGATCCTCGACGAGGCGGCGGCCGACGTCGGTGTCGGGCGCGGGGACGAACTGGACGAGCTCCGGCGGGAAGCCGGCCTCCCAGAGGACCTCGCAGGCGAGCCGGCCGCAGAGCACGGCCTCCGGCGCGGGCTTGAGGATGACGGCGTTGCCGGCGCGGAGCGCCGCGGCCAGCCCGCCGAAGGGGATGGCGAACGGGAAGTTCCAGGGCGGGGTGACGGTGACGACGCCGAGCGGGCGGCGGCGGGCGCCGGACCACCTGGCCGCGTCGTCGAAGGCCCGCGCGTAGTAGGCGGCGAAGTCGACGGCCTCGGAAAGCTCGGCGTCGGCCTCGGCCGCGGTCTTGCCGCCGTCGAGCACCATGGCGGCGACGATCTCGCCCCGGCGGCGCTCGAGGACGTCGGCGGCGCGCAGGAGGCCGGCGCGGAGCGCGGCGTCGGGGAGCGTGCCGACGGCGGCCGCGGCGGCGTCGAGGGCGCGCCCGACATCGCCGGCGTCGGCCACGGCGTGGCGGTAGGCGACGACACCCGGGCGCGAGGGGTCCCTGCCCTCGCCCGCGAGACCCTTCTCGTCCTCGCGGCCGGCGACGCGGAGCGGCACCCGGATCTCGCGGGCGAGGAGCAGCTCCAGGTGGCGGGCGATCCACTCGCGGTTGGCGGGCAGGGCCCAATCGGTGTCGGCGGCGTTGGCGAAGGCGGCGGGCGCGGCCGCCGACGGCGCGGAGCGGTCCTGCAGGCGGCGGGGGCCGAGCGAGGCGTCGTCCGCCGCGGCGAGGCCGCGCAGGAAGGCGCCCTTCTGGCTCTCCCAGGCGGGGGATCCGGGCTCGAGGGCGAAGAGGTCGCGGAGGAAGTTGCCCTCGGTGGTGTTCTCGTCGAGACGGCGGATGAGGTAGGCGACGGCCGAGCCGAAGTCGTCTCGCGGGACGACCGGGGCGTAGAGGAGCAGGCCGCCCGCGCGGGCGCGCGCGGCCTCGGCCTGGTGCGGCGCCATGCCCTCGAGCATCTCGAGCTCGAGCGTGTCGCCGAGGCCGCGCTCCTCGCGGAGGACGAGCGCGAGGGCGAGGTCGAAGAGGTTGTGCGAG
>CAIPVK010000211.1 GCA_903868455.1 uncultured Opitutia bacterium | reverse complement strand
TACAAGTTCTCCACCTACGCCACCTGGTGGATCCGCCAGGCCATCACGCGCTCCATCGCCGACCAGGCCCGCACCATCCGCATCCCGGTCCACATGATCGAGACGCTCAACAAGGTGATGCAGGTCCAGAAGCAGCTCACCCAGGAGCTCGGCCACGAGCCGACCGCCGAGGAGGTCGCGTCGGAGATGCAGATGCCCGTCGACCGCGTGCAGCAGATCATGAAGATGGCCCAGCAGCCCATCTCCCTCCAGTCGCCGGTCGGCGACGGCGAGGACACCTCGCTCGGCGACTTCATCGAGGACAAGACCGCCGAGAACCCCAGCGACACCGCCTCCAACCGCCTCCTGCGCGACAAGATCGACGCCGTCCTCCTCTCCCTCGCCGCGCGCG
Organism: uncultured Opitutia bacterium; assembly: GCA_903868455.1. Taxonomy (GTDB): domain Bacteria; phylum Verrucomicrobiota; class Verrucomicrobiia; order Opitutales; family UBA953; genus UBA8828. Next base: position 7,858 of record CAIPVK010000211.1, on the reverse strand, counting down.
AGAAGGAGGTCCTGATGATGCGCTTCGGCCTGACCGACGGCGTCCCCCACACCCTCGAGGAGGTCGGCCGCCACTTCCGCGTCACCCGCGAGCGCATCCGCCAGATCGAGGCCAAGGCGCTCCGCAAGATGCGCCACCCGACCCGCATGCGCCAGCTGCAGGGCGACTTCGAGGGCGACCTCGACACCTCCGGCCCCGGCTTCGACCAGTTCCGCAAGGACTCCGCCGCCGCCCCCGCCGAGCCGCGCCTCCCCGCGGCCGAGGGCAAGGACAAGGGCAAGGCCTGATGCGCCGGGCCGCGTGCCTCGCGGCCCTGCTCGCCGGCTGCGTCGCGCCGCCCGCGCCGACGCCTCCGGCCGAGCCCTCCTTCCTGCCCGTCGCCGGGGCGCCCGCCAGCCGGACCGCCGGCAGGATGCTCTCGCTCGCCCCGCACGCCGCGCGCATGGACGACCCGCGCGGCGCGCCGACGGGCCTCGTGCTCGTCGCGCGCGACCCCGCCACCCTCCGTCCGACCGCGCTGCTGCGGGTGATCGGGGGGCGCGGCCAGGTCGCCACGCTCGCCCTCGAGCGCGGTACGGCGCGGCTCGGCGACGAGCTCGTGGAGCCCGCGCCCGCGCTGCTCGCCGAGGCGCGCCGGCTGCCCGCGCCCTGACGCGGCTTGACCTGCGGGGTCGGCCTCGGCAGGGTCGGCGTTCCCATGCTCCAAGCCGGCATCGTCGGTCTCCCCAACGTCGGGAAGTCCACCCTCTTCAACGCCCTCACCCGCTCGCGCAAGGCGGAGGCGGCGAACTACCCGTTCTGCACCATCGAGCCCAACGTCGGCGTCGTCGAGGTGCCCGACGCGCGCCTGCCCGTCCTGCGCGACATCGCCGGCACCAAGGTCATCATCCCCGCCGCCATCGAGTTCGTGGACATCGCCGGCCTCGTCGCGGGCGCCTCCAAGGGCGAGGGCCTGGGCAACAAGTTCCTCGCCAACATCCGCGAGGTCGACGCCATCGTCCACGTCGTCCGCTGCTTCGTGAACGACGACATCGTCCACAACATGGGCAAGGTCGACCCCGTGCGCGACATCGAGGTCATCAACACCGAGCTCATCCTCGCCGACCTCCAGTCCTGCGAGCAGCAGCTCGACCGCAACCAGAAGAAGGTGAAGTCCGGGGACAAGGAGGCCGCCGCCGCCGCCGAGCTCCTCACCCGCCTCATCGCCCACCTCAACGAGGGCAAGCCCGCCGCGTCCCTGCCCCTGGCCGAGGACGAGCGCCCGCGCCTGAGGTCCTTCGCCCTGCTCTCCTCGAAGTCCGTCCTCTACGCGTGCAACGTGGCCGAGGGCGACCTCGCCAACCCCGACTCCAACCCCTTCGTGCAGGCCGTGCGCACGTACGTCGCGGACCACCACGGCTGCGAGTCCGTCGTCATCTGCGCCCAGGTCGAGGCCGAGCTCTGCGACCTCCCGCCCGAGGAGGCCAAGGAGTTCCTCGCCTCGCTCGGCGTCTCCGACTCCGGCGTCTCCGCCCTCATCCGCGGCGCCTACCATCTCCTCGGCCTCGCCACCTACTTCACCGCCGGCGAGAAGGAGGTCCGCGCGTGGACCTTCCGCCAGGGCATGACCGCCCCGCAGTGCGCCGGCGTGATCCACACCGATTTCGAGAAGGGCTTCATCAAGGCCGAGGTCGTCGCCTACGAGGACCTCCGTTCGCTGGGTTCCGTCGCCGCCGCGCGCGACGCGGGCAAGTACCGCCTCGAGGGCAAGGACTACCTCTTCAAGGACGGCGACGTCGCGTTGTTCAGGTTCGCGAATTGAGGGGGAGGCGAGGAGCGGGGAGTGGGGAGCGGGGAGTGGGCAAACGGCTGGAAAGAGGCTGGGAAAAGCTGGGAAGGGCTGGAAAGGGCGGATGCGAGGATGAGGAGGATTACGAGGATGACCAGGAGCCGGACGATGAGGAGGATATGCTAGCGGGGCCGAAGGCCCCTCAGCTGACCCGCTAACACCGCTCATACCGCTAGCACCGCTTGAAAGAATCCAAGGGCATGGACGTAGCCATGCCCCCACCCGATTCCGCCAGTCCCCTATTCCCCTAGTCCCCTAATCCCCCATCCCCCTGCGTCTCCTCGTCGTCGTCGTGTTCCTCGGAATCCTCGTCATCCTCCATCCCCCCATCCCGCCAGTCCCCCATCCCCCTAGTCCCCCATTCCCCTCTCCTTCTCCTTATACCCCACCCTATCCGCCCTTTTCTCGAGTCCACGGTTGAACCTCCCCGCCAACGGGCTTTCTAAAGGGTGACATGAACCGCGCCCTTGCCTGCGTCCTGGTCCTCGGCCTCGCCGGCTGCGAACCCGAGCCGAAGGTCCGTTCCTACACGGTGGCCAAGACGGCCCAGCCCGCGGCCCCCGTCCCCGCCGCCGGCCCTGCGATGCCCGCCAACCCCGCGCTCCTCGCCCAGGCCGGCGCCATCGGCTCCCCCGTCTTCCCCGCCGCGCCCGCGGGATGGACCGCCCAGGATCCCGGCGCCATGCGCAAGGGCTCGTGGAAGGTCGTCGCCGCGGGCGGCACGGCCGAGCTCGCCGTCACCGCCTTCCCCGGCGACGTCGGCGGGCGCATGGCCAATATCAACCGCTGGCGCGGCCAGCTCGGTCTGCCCCCGGCGACCGCGGAGGCCTACGATGCCATCAGCCTCGCCAAGGTGGGCGAGGCGCAGGGCGAGATCGTCGACCTCCGCTCGGCCGACGGCGCCAAGGCGACCGCGGCGATCCTCGCGGCCAAGGACGGCGTCACCTGGTTCCTCAAGCTGACCGGAGACGCCGCCGCCGTCGAGGCGGCTCGCAAGGATCTCCTCGCCTTCGCCGCCGCCACGCGCCTGCCCTGAGATGCGCCGCCTCCTCGACACCCTCGCCTCGCTGCGCCTGACGATCGGCCTGCTGGTCGCCTCCATCCTCGTCGTCTTCCTCGCCACGCTCGAGCAGGTCAGCTGGGGCGTCTGGCATATCCAGGACGCCTACTTCGAGTCGTGGCTCGTCCTCTACCCGCTCGCCGAATCCGCGCCGGCCAAGTTCCCCCTGCCCGGCGGCTTCCTGCTCGGCACGCTCCTCTGCGCCAACCTCGTCGCGGCCCATTTCCGCCACCATCGCCCGGGCTGGGCGCGTCTCGGGATCTCGCTCATCCACGGCGGCCTCCTGCTCCTGCTCGTCGGCGGCTTCGCCATCGCGCGCCTGCAGCACGAGTCGGCGCTGACCTTCGCCGAGGGCGAGGCCAAGGACTTCACCGAGGCCTTCCGCCACCATGAGCTGGCCATCACCGACGTCGGCGACCCGGCGTCCGACCACGTGACCGTCATCCCCGACGCGCTCCTGCGCGAGGGCCGCCTCGAGGCCAAGGCCGGCCGCGCCGGCGAGGTGGCCGTCACGGTCCGCGCCTTCCACCCCAACGCCGTCCTCCGCCCGCTCTCCCAGGCGCCCGAGCTGAGCCCGCTCGGCCTCGAGCGCCCGGCCGGGATCGCCGCCTCCTCGCCGATGGGCTGGTTCCCGCTCGCCGAGTCCTTCGACGACAACCGCCCCAACAACCCCTCGGCCCTCGTCCGCCTCTCGGTCGCCGGCGGCGAGCCGGTCGACCTCGCCGTCTCGCTCCTGCTGCACGAGAACTTCCCGCCCCAGCGCGTGACCCTCGGCGGCCGCCCCTACGAGGTCGCCCTGCGCCGCGAGCGCACGTACCTGCCCTTCTCCCTCGAGCTGCGGAAGTTCACCCATGAGCGCCACCCGGGGACGGAGATCCCGCGGCGGTTCTCGAGCGACGTCGTCCTGCGCGAGGGCGGGCTCGCCCGCGGCCACGTCATCTCGATGAACGAGCCCCTCCGCCACGGCGGCCTCACCTTCTACCAGTCGAGCTTCGGGCAGAGCGACGGCAAGCCGATGTCCGTCCTGCAGGTCGTCCGCAACCCGGCCGCCTGGGTCCCCTACGTCGCCGTCCTGGTGATGTCGCTCGGCCTCGTCCTCCACTTCGGCATCTCGCTCGTCCGCTTCCTGCGCGGCCGCGCCGCCGCCTCCGCCAAGCTCGCCGCGGCGCTCCTCGTCGCGTGCCTCCTGCCCGCCGACGCCCTCGCGCAGGCCGACGCCGCCTCGGGCGCGGACGCCGAGGCCCGCGCCGGGCTGGCCCGCGCCTTCGGCGAGCTTCCCGTCCAGTTCAACGGCCGCGTCATCCCGATCGAGCGCCTCGCCACCCAGACGATGGTCCAGCTGCGCGGGCGCCGCGCCCTGGCGCTCGACGACACCGACCGCGTGATCTTCGGGAAGCCGAGGTCCGCGTGGACCGATGCCGACAAGGCGCTCGTCGCCGCCCGTCTCCCCGCCGTGCCCGAGGCCGCGCTCGCCTCGCTCGAGCGGCGCCCCCTGCGACTCGAGGGCGGCTCCCTGCCCGCCGACGAGTGGCTCGCCGAGGTCGCCTTCCGCCCGTGGGTCGCCCGCCACCTCCGCGTCTTCCGCGTCGACCACGCCGACCTGCACGGCCTGCTCGGCCGCGCCCAGGGCGAGAACAAGTTCTACAGCTGGGAGGAGCTCGTCGTCGCCATCGACCCGATCAGCAAGGCCGCCGAGGCGGCCCGCGCCCACGCCCAGGGCGAGCGCGACGCCGGCGAGCGGGCCCTGCTCAATCTCGAGGCCTCCGCGCGCGCCTACGCCGCGGTGAGCCTCGCCTTCGCGCCTCCCGACCTCCCGCCGGAGGTCGAGCCCCTGCGCGAGTACCTCGCCTGGCACGCCTACCTGCGCACCGCCGCCGAGGAGCTCGCCAAGTCCCGCGCCGCCGGCTCGGCCAAGCTGCCCGAGGAGCTCCAATCGACCCTGCAATCCCTGCTCAAGCGCTACCAAGACATGGCGCGCGAGGGCACGGTGGGTCTCTTCCCCCGCGGGGGAGCCGAGCGCTGGACGAACCTCGGCGAGGCCCTCCTGGAGGTCGCCGAGGGCAAGCCGCTCGACACGCCCGACGTCGTCCCGGGCTACGCCCGCCTCGCCCAGGCCTGGCGCGTCGGCGACGACCTCGGCGCGGCCCGCGAGCTCCGGCTGCTCGCCGCCCAGCTCGGTGGCTCTCACGACGCCAAGGTCGCCGGCGAGGCCGCGTTCATCCGCGCCGAGCCCTTCTACAAGGCCCTCGTCGCCTACCTCGTCCTCCTGCTCCTCGTCCTCGCCCACTGGCTCACCGGGAAGGACGGGCTCCGCGCCTGGGCCACGCGCCTCGCGTGGGCGACCTTCGCCCTGCACAGCGCCGCCATCCTGTTCCGCATGTGGCTGCACGGCTACGCGCCCGTGACCAACCTCTACGGCTCGACCCTGTTCGTCGCCTGGGGCGGCGTCCTCATCGGCCTGCTCCTCGAGCGCGCGTGGCGCAACGGCCTCGGCACCGCGAGCGCCTGCGCGGCGGGCTTCGGCTCGCTCATCCTCGCGCACAACATGGCGCTGGCCGGGGAGGACGCGCTGGAGGCGATGCGCGCCGTGCTCGACTCCAACTTCTGGCTCTCGACCCACGTCACGATCGTCACCCTCGGCTACTCCGCGATGTTCGTCGCGGGCCTGCTCGCCACCTTCCACCTGGTCGGGCGGCTCGCGAGCGCGCGTTACGAGGCGTCGACCGCCAACGCCCTCTCCCGCGCGGCCTACGGCGTCCTCGCCTTCGCCACCGTCGCCAGCTTCGTCGGCACCATGCTCGGCGGCGTCTGGGCCGACCAGAGCTGGGGGCGCTTCTGGGGCTGGGACCCGAAGGAGAACGGCGCCCTTCTGATCGTCCTCTGGTGCGCCGTCGCCCTCCACGCCCGCTGGGGCAAGCTGGTCGACCGCGAGGGCCTGATGCAGCTGCTGGTCTTCGGCAACATCGTCACCGCCTGGTCCTGGTTCGGCACCAACCTCCTCGGCGTCGGCCTGCACAGCTACGGCTTCACCGAGTCCGGCTTCTTCTGGCTCATGGCCTTCGTCGTCAGCCAGCTCCTCATCCTCGCGCTCGGCTGGCTGCCCGCGCGGCGCCCCGCGCCTCCGGCATGAGCGAGGCGGCCCCCACCGGCTGGTTCTGCGTCCGCTGCAAGCCGCGTCAGGAAGCCGTCGCCGCCGGCCAGCTGGCGGGACTCGAGGGCCTCGAGCTCCTCTTCCCCCGCGTGCGTCGCCGCCGACGCGGCAAGGACGGCCCCCGCGAGGTCGTGGAGCCGCTCTTCCCGGGCTACATCTTCGCCGCCTTCGACCCCGCCGAGCTCTCCGGCCCCGTCCACCACACCCGCGGCGTCCTGCATCTCGTGCGCCGCTCGGGCAAGGCCGTCCCGGTCGAGGCCAAGGTGATCGAGGAGCTCCGCGCGGTCGGCCCCGGCGGCGTCCTCGACGCCGTGGAGCCCCTGCCCGTCCCCGGCGAGCGCGTGCGCGTGCTGCGCGGCATCTTCGAGGGCGAGCAGGGCGAGGTTCTCCGCCTGGTCGAACCCTCGCGCCGCGTCGCCCTCCTCCTCCAGCTGCTGGGGGCCGACCAGGTGGTCGAGCTCTCGGCCGACGACGTGGGCCCGGCCCCTTCCGACGGATGATCTTCGGCGAGCTCGCCCACTGGCGCCTCTTCGCGCCCGACCATCCGGGGTTCCCCGCGGCCTTCGCCTGGATCGAGTCGCTCCGCCCCGACGCCCCCTCGGGCAAGTTTCCGCTCGCCGACGGCGTCGTCGGGGGCATCGACCGGTACCGCACGGCGCCCTCGGCCGACAAGGCCTGGGAGGCGCACCGGTTGCACGGCGACATCCAGCTGCTGCTCGCGGGCGAGGAGCTCTGCGGCTACGGCCTGCTCGACGGGCTGACCGTCACCCGCCCCTACGACCCGGCCAAGGACACCGAGAAATACGGGCCGCATCCCTCGCCCGGCCCGGCCATCCGCCTCACGCCGGGGCGCTTCGCGATCCTCCTCCCCGGCGAGGCCCACCAGCCCGGCGTCATGGCCGAGTCCGGCCCCTGCGACGTGGTCAAGGTCGTGGTCAAGTTCCGCTGGCCGGCTTGAGTCGCCATTTGGCTGGCGAACCGGGCACCGAGCCGCTTGCTAGGGGTATGTCCGCCGGTTGCCGCCTGATCCTCGCCCTCGACGTCGAGACCCGCGACGAGGCCCTCGCCCTCGCCAAGCCCCTCGCGGGCAACCTGCGCTGGGTGAAGCTCGGTCTCCAGCTCTTCACCCGCCACGGCCCGGGAATCGTCGACGACTTCGCCGCGCTCGGCTTCGAGGTCTTCCTGGACCTCAAGCTCCACGACATCCCCAACACCGTCGCCTCGGCCATCAAGAGCCTCCGCGGCCGCCCCTGCTCGCTCCTCACCCTCCACGCGTCCGGCGGACCCGAGATGCTCGCCCGCGCCGCCGAGGCCGCGCGCGACGCCCTGCCCGCCTGCCGGCTGCTCGGCGTCACGGTCCTCACCTCGATGGACCAGGCCCAGCTCGGCGCCGTCGGGGTCTCGCGCTCGGCCGAGGACCAGGTCCGACTGCTCGGCACGATGGCGACGGCCGCCGGCATCGACGGCCTCGTCTGCTCCCCGCTCGAGCTCCCCGTGCTCCGCTCCGCGCTCGGCGCCAAGCCCTTCCTCGTGACACCCGGCATCCGCTACCCCGACGCCAAGGGCGACGACCAGAGCCGCGTCATGACACCCGCCCAAGCCGCCGCCGCGGGCGCCTCCGCCATCGTGGTCGGCCGGCCCATCCTAAAGGACAAGGATCCCGCCGCCATGACGCTCCGCATCCGCCGCGAGATCGGCGAGGTCGCATGAGCGCCCAGCCCTTCCGCCTGCTGCTCCTCGCCGCCGGTTCCGGCAAGCGGATGCAGGGCGCGGTGGGCGACAAGGTGCTCGCGCCGCTCGCCGGCGTCCCGGTGGTGCG
>CAIPVK010000210.1 GCA_903868455.1 uncultured Opitutia bacterium | reverse complement strand
GCCGCCGCGGAAGGGGCCGGCGGGGCGATGGCCGGCCGCGCGGTTGAGCTCCACGGCGCCGTCCTTGTAGCCGTCGTCGAGCACGGGGCCGTTGTCGGAGGTCAGGAGGACGAGCGTGCGGTCGGCGACCCCGGCCTTGTCCAGGGCGTCGAGGAGCCGGCCGACCTGCTCGTCGAAGGCCACGATGGCGTCGCCGCGCGGACCGAGCGGTGTCTTGCCCGCGTGGCGCGGGTGGACGACGCGGGGCACATGGTTCTCATGCGAGGCGTAATAGAGGAAGAAGGGCTTGCCCGAGACGGCCTGCGCGCCGATCCAGCGCGCGGCCTCGTCGGCGAAGACATCGCCCAGGGTGGCGTCATCCCAGACGGCCGCCTTCCCGCCGCGCATCCAGCCGATGCGGCCGACGCCGTTCACGAGGCCGTTGTTGTGCCCGTGCGACCAATCTTGGCGAAGCGTGCGGCGGACCGCGGGCGATTTCAGGTCGGGGTCGGCGGGAAACGGCCGCCCATAGCTGACCGCGAGGGGGTCGCTCGGATCGAGCCCGACCACCGAGCCGTCGCGCACGAAGACGGTCGGCACGCGGTCGCCGGTCGCGGCCATGATGAAGCTGAAGCCGAACCCGGCCTCGCGCGGTCCCGGGGAGATCGGCTTGTTCCAGTCGAGGGCGGCGCCGTCGGCGCGACGCGGCCCCAGGCCGAGGTGCCATTTGCCGACGACCGCGGTGGCGTAGCCGGCGTCGCGCAGGACGGTGGCGACGGTCGGACGGGAGAGCGGGAGGACGAGGGCGGCGTCGCCGGGCAGGACGCCGGTGCCCCTGCGGCGCCAGGCATACTCGCCGGTGAGCATCGAGTAGCGCGAGGGCGTGCAGGTCGCCGAGGTGCAATAGCCGGAGGTCCAACGGGCGCCCTGGGCGGCGAGGCGGTCGAGGTTGGGGGTCGGGACGGCCTTGGCGCCGTAGCAGCCGAGGTCGCCGTAGCCGAGGTCGTCGGCGACGATCAGGACGATGTTGGGGCGCGACGCGGACGGGGCCGGAGCCGCCCCCGTCGACGCGGCGGCGACGGCGAGCAGCAGGAGGGGAAGCAGGCGGGGCATCGCGTCGGGGTTTGGACTTTGACCGTGGGGCTCCGACAGCCTTACCTTGGGCCGCGTTCCGTTCAACCATGCGCTTTCACAAGTACCACGCCCTCGGCAACGACTACCTCGTGCTGGAGCCTTCCGCCTGCCCCGCCCTGCCCTCGCCCGAGGCGACGCGCAAGGTCTGCCACCGGCATTACGGGCTCGGTTCCGACGGCATCCTGTACGGGCCGGTGACGCGCGAGGACGGCGCGTTCGGCCTGCGCATCCTCAACCCCGACGGCTCCGAGGCGGAGAAGTCCGGCAACGGCATCCGAATCTTCTGCCGCCACCTGCTCGAGACCGGCCGGGTGCGCGAGGGACAGGCCTTCCGCGTCCACACCCCCGGCGGCCTGGTCGGCTGCGAGGTCCACGAGGGCGGCGCGCGCATCCGCGTCGAGATGGGCACGGTCGCCTTCCGCGCGCCGGTCATCCCCATGACCGGTCCCGACCGCGAGGTCCTCCGCGAGACGATCGAGGTCGCCGGCCGCCGCTTCGAGTTCTGCGCCGCCACCGTGGGCAACCCCCACTGCGTCATCCCCGTCGCGGAGGCCACGCCCGAGCTGGCCAAGACCTACGGGCCCCACCTCGAGACCCACCCTTGGTTCCCCAACCGGACGAACGTCCAGTTCCTGCAGGTGCTGGACCGCTCCAACATCCGCATCGAGATCTGGGAGCGGGGCGCGGGTTACACCCTGGCCTCGGGGTCGAGCAGCTCCGCCTCGGCCGCGGTGGCCCGGCGCCTGGGGCTGGTGGACGCGGACGTGACGGTGCATATGCCGGGCGGAAAGATTGGGATTGGCATCGGGCCGGACTTCTCCATCGTGATGACCGGTCCGACCACCCCCGTGGGCACCTACGAGATGCATCCCGGGGTACTGGCTCAGGACGTCGCCCTCTGAGGCGTCCGACTCCCACGTTATCACGCACCCTAGCCGCGAGGCGCCCCTGAGGCGTCCGCGCGACCCCACCCACCCGATGGCCCCCAGCCGTCCCCTCCCCCGATTGTCCGAGGAGGAGCTCATCGAGCTCGCCGGCGGGGTGACCGTGCGCTCGGCCAAGGAGCTCGTGCACAAGGGCAACGTCCGCAAGGTCACCTGGAAGCACCCCCTCGTGACCGCCGAGGTCAACGATGGCGAGGGGGGCGCGCGCGAGGTCGAGCTGGACCTGTCCTCCACCACCTTCATCCGCAACGGCTGCGGCTGCGACGTCGCCCGGCGTCGCAAGCTCTGCGTCCACGCCGTGGCCGCCTACCTGCAGTCGGCCATCCTCGAGGGCGTGATCCCGAAGCCGACCCCGGCCAAGGCCGCGCCCGCGGCCTCCGAGGCGACCAAGGCGCCCGAGCCGGCGGCGGGCGGCGGGCCGCGCCTGCGCTCCCTCACCCTCTCCGCCGCCAAGGGCACGCCGATCGAGGTCCGCTTCCTCGTCCCGCCCAACATCGCCGCCGCCGCCGCGCGCGACCAGATCGTCGCCCGCCTCGAGCTGCGGGTGGACGACCAGCCGACGGCGCCGGAGAACCTCGACCGGGGCAAGGCCTGGAACCTCGACCCCGCCACGACCGTCTTCCTCGCCATCGTCGAGAACCTCTGCGGCGGCAAGCTGCAGGCGATCCTCCCCCTCACCCGCCGCCACCTGAGCCAGCTGCTGGCCATCGGCAAGGGCCTGCCCATCTTCCGCATGGCCAACGCGCCCGACGCGCCGCTCGCCTGGCAGGGCGACCGGCTCGCCCAGGTCTCGGAGCACCTCGACGACGCCGCGGCCCAGGCCTCGGCGG
>CAIPVK010000209.1 GCA_903868455.1 uncultured Opitutia bacterium | reverse complement strand
TCCCCTATTCTCCATCCCCCTATTGCCCTATCCCCCTGGTCTCCTCATCCTTCCCCCATGATCGTCACCCTCCAGGGCAAGCTCGCGTCCTGCTCCGTCCTCCGCGCCGTCGTGGTCTGCGGCGGCGTCGGCTACGAGGTCCATATCCCCGTCACCACCGCGGAGCGCCTCGGCGCGGCCGGCTCCGAGGTCACGCTCTTCACCCACCAGGTCTTCCGCGAGGATAGCCAGGCCCTCTACGGCTTCGCCACCGCCGACGAGCGCGACTTCTTCGCCCTCGTCGTCGAGAAGGTGACCGGCATCGGCCCCAAGACCGCCATGGGCCTCTTCAGCCGCCTCCCGCTCGCCACGCTCCGCCAGGCCGTGGCCACGGCCGACCTCGCCCTCCTCTCGTCCTGCCCCGGCATCGGCAAGAAGACCGCCGAGCGCCTCGTCCTCGACCTGCGCGACAAGGTCGCGATCGGCGCCGCCGACGGCCCCGCGACCCCTTCCTTCGCCCCCGCCGCCGCCACCGCGGCGACGGACGCCGTGGCGGCCCTGGTCGCGCTTGGCACGAAGGCCGCCGACGCCGACAAGCTCGTCCGCGCCGCGCTCGCCAAGGCCGGATCCTCGGCCACGGCCGACCAGCTGGTGCGCGCCGCGCTCGGCCGCTAGGCGTCGGGGGTCACTCGGCGAGGCCGAGGACCTCCTCCATGCCGTAGATCTTGGCCGGCTTGCCGGCCACCCAGGCGGCGGCCCGCAGGGCGCCCTGGGCGAAGATGGTGCGGGAGGAGGCCTTGTGCGTGAGCTCGACGCGCTCGCCGTCGCAGGCGAAGAGGACGGTGTGGTCGCCGACGACGTCGCCGCCGCGCAGCGCGTGCACGCCGATCTCGTCGGCCGTGCGTTCGCCGACCAGGCCGGCCCTGCCATGGCGCAGGCGGTCGGCGGCCAGGCGGCGCTCCTCGCGGAGGATCTCGAGCAGCTTCTCCGCGGTGCCGCTGGGCGCGTCCTTCTTGAGGCGGTGGTGCATCTCGATCACCTCGATGTCCCAGCCCTGCCCGAGCGAGCGGGCGGCGCGGCGGACGAGGGCGTTGAGCACGTTGACGCCGATGGAGTAGTTGCCGGCCCAGACGACGGGGATGCCCTTCACGGCCTCGCGGATGCGGGCCTTCTCGGCGTCGGTGTGGCCCGTGGTGCCGATGACGAGGGCCTTGCGGTGGCGCGCGGCGAGCTCGGCGAGGGCGGGGGTGACGGCGTGGAAGGAGAAGTCCACCACGACGTCGACCTTCTCGATCACCGAGGCCGGGTTGTCGCCGACGTCCGTGGCGGCGGCGAGCGTCACGCCCGCGCCGGGGGCGGCGTGGGCGATGGCCTGGCCCATGCGGCCCTTGGCGCCGTTGAGGAGGATGCGGATGCTCATCGGAGGGTGGGGAGGACGGCGTCGGCCACGGCCTCGACCTTCAGGCGGTTGGCCTCCGACATCTCGCAGAGGGGCAGGCGCACCTCGGCCGAGCCGATGATGCCCGCGCGGGCGAGGAGGTGCTTCACGGGCACGGGGTTGGGCTCGACGAAGAGCACCTGGAAGAGGTCGGCCAGCCGGATGTGCAGGTCGCGCGCCTCGGGCCAGCGGCCCTCGTTGGCGAGCCGGGCGAGGGTGGCGACGGGGCCGGGGATGAGGTTGGAGGCGACGGATATGATGCCGCGGGCGCCCATCTCGCCGAAGGCGACCGTCAGGGCGTCGTCGCCCGAGAGCACGAGGAAGTCCGGGTCGAGGGCGCGGACGAGCTGGCCGGCCTTGTCGATCTTCCCGCCCGCCTCCTTGATCCCGACGATGTGGGGGAAGGCCTTGCGCAGGCGGACGGTCGTCTCGACGCTGATCTCGATGCCGCAGCGTCCGGGAATCGAGTAGAGGATGATCGGCCGGTCGGTCGCCTCGGCGACCTTGGAGAAGTGGCGGTAGAGCCCCTCCTGGCTGGGCTTGTTGTAGTAGGGGGCGACCTGCAGGTGGGCGGCCGCGCCGACGGCGTCCGCGCGGCGCACGAGCTCCACGGCCTCGGCCGTCGCGTTCGACCCCGTGCCCGCCATCACCGGCACGCGACCCTTGGCCATCTCGACCGTGCGGCGGACGACCTCGATGTGCTCGTCGTAGTCCAGGGTGGGGGATTCCCCCGTGGTCCCGACCGCGACCAAGCCGTCGATCTTGCCGGCGATCTGGTGCTCGACGAGGCGGGCGAGGTCGTCCCAGGCCACCTGCCCGTCGCGGAAGGGGGTCACAAGCGCGGTGTGGGCTCCCGAAAAAGGGTTTGTCCCCGCGGCGGGGCGGGGATTGCCTTGGTCTGGGCCTTGGGAAGACATCGGGTCGCGGACGTGACCCGGAGGCAACCCGCAGGCCCGCCCGGAGACAAACAAAAAGCCCATGTCCGACCCCGCCGCCGCCTTCGACGCCCTCCTCCGACTCGCCGTCGAGGCGGGCGCCTCCGACATCCACCTCCGCGCCGGGCGCCCCGCGCTCTTCCGCGTCTCGGGCGACCTCGTCCCGGCCGAGATGCCCCCGCTCGAGGCCGCGGCCATCGGGGCCTTCGTCGCCGCCACCGTGCCGGACGTCTTCCGCGGCGCCTGGGAGCGCGACCACCAGGCCGACTACGCCCTGGATCGCGGCGACCTCGGCCGCTACCGCGTCAACGCCTACCGCCAGCGCGGGACCCCGGGCGTCGTCCTCCGTCTCGTCAAGACCCGCCCGCCGGCGCTGGCCGAGCTCGGCCTCGACCCCTCGCTCGCCCGCCTCGCCGAGTTCGGCTCGGGCATCGTGCTCGTCTGCGGCCCCACCGGCTCGGGCAAGAGCTCGACCCTCGCGGCGCTGCTGCGCCACCTCAACGAGACCGCCGACCTGCACGTCGTCACGCTCGAGGATCCCGTCGAGTACCTCTTCGCCGACGAGCGCTGCGCCTTCAGCCAGCGCGAGGTCGGCCTCGACGTGCCCGACTTCGGCTCCGGGCTGCGCGCCGCGCTCCGCCAGGATCCCGACGTCATCCTCATCGGCGAGATGCGCGACCGCGCCACCTTCGAGACCGCGCTGCAGGCGGCCGAGACGGGGCACCTCGTGCTCTCCACGCTCCATGCCGGCACCACCCAGCAGGCCGTGCAGCGCCTCTTCGAGTTCTTCCCGCCCGAGGAGGCCGCGGCCGCCCGCCGCGCCATCGCCGCCTCGCTCCGCGCCGTGGTCGTGCAGGCCCTGCTGCCGCGCGCCGACGGCGCGGGCGTCGCGCCGGCGTCGGAGGTGCTCGTCGTCGACGCCCTCGCCCGGCGCGTCCTCGGCGAGGGGCAGTTCGAGAAGATCGGCGACGTGGTCGAGGCGGGCAAGGACGCCGGCTCGCGCACGCTCAACGCCGACCTCCACCGCCTGGTGCGCGCGGGCGTCGTCGCGAAGTCGGTCGCCCTCGAGCGCTCGCAGGCGCCGCGCGCCCTCGAGATGCTGCTGGCCGGCATCCAGACGGCCACCGGGCGGATCGTCTCGTGAGCGTCGCCCTCGCCAGGCGCGAGCTCGGCGGGGAGGGCGCGCCCCCGGTCGTCGTCCTGCACGGCCTGCTCGGCTCCTCGCGCAACTGGCAATCGGCCGGCGCCGCGCTCGCCGCGCGCGGCCCGCGCGTCGTCGCCCTCGACCTCCGCAACCACGGCGAGTCGCCGTGGGACGACGATTGCTCCTTCGGGGCGATGGCCGACGACGTCCTCGCCTGGCTCGACGCGCGCCTGCCGGGTCCCGTCCACCTCGTCGGCCACTCCCTCGGCGGCAAGGTCGCCATGCGCCTGGCCTGCGCGCATCCCGCCCGCGTCGCGCGCCTGACGGTGGTCGACATCGCCCCGCGCGCCTATCCCGGCCGGCTGCGGGTCGAGTTCGAGGCCATGCGCGCGCTCGACCTCGCCGCGCTCCGCTCGCGCAAGGACGCCGACGCCGACCTCGCCGGGCTCGTGCCCGACTGGGCGCTCCGCCAGTTCCTCCTCACCAACCTCGGTCAGGACGCGGCGGGCGCGTGGCGCTGGAAGGTCAATCGCGAGGCCCTCGAGCGCGCGCTCCCCGAGCTTGTCGGCGACTCGCTGCCCCCGGGCGCCGCCTACGCCGGCCCGGCCCGCCTGATCCGCGGCGGGCGCTCGGACTACGTCCGTGACGAGGACCTCGCCCTCTGGTCGGCCCGCTTCCCGGCGGGCGACGTCGTCACGCTGCCGGAGAGCGGGCACAACCCGCACTTCGACGCGCGCTCGGGCTTCCTCGAGGCGGTCCTCGCCTGACTCAGCGCTCCGAGCCCGTCGCGGCCTCGGGGGCGGTCGTCAGCTCGTCCAGCAGGCCCTTGCCCACGCGGGTCAGCCGGCCGGTCTCCGGGTCGAAGCCGCGGGCGCCCTCGAGCGTCGTCTCGGCGAACGCCGCGGAGAGGTTGCGGACGAGGGTCTCGAGGCGGGGGTCCTTGGGGTCGAGGGTCGGCGCCTCGCGGCGCAGGGCGTGGAGGATGACGAAGTCGCCGCCGCGCGTGCGGATGGGGTCGGTCGCCTTGCCCTCGCCGGCCTCCGCCAGCGCGGTCTCGGCGGGGATGCCCGGGCCGCGGAGCGACTCGGGGACGTCCTTGGCGAGGAAGGCGACGGTCTCGGGGGCCACGCTCAGGCCGAGGCGGTTGGCCGCGACGGGGAAGGTCTCGCCCGCGGCCATGGCCTTGCGGATGGCGTCGGCGACCTCCTTCGAGCGGAGGATGAAGAGGCGGCCGCGCTCGCTCTCGCGCCAGTCGGCGAGGGCCTTCTCCTT
>CAIPVK010000208.1 GCA_903868455.1 uncultured Opitutia bacterium | reverse complement strand
GGAATGCTGGCGCGGAACTCATGGCGCTCGCCCGGCAGCAGGTCGATCATGCCGTCACGCGCCCAGGCGTTCGCACGCGTGGGCTCGAGGCAGAGGCCGACCACCACGCCCTCGGCCCTGACCGTGAGGAGGTGGGTGACGGCGAATTCGCCATTCGCGGGAGGCTCGCTGCTGATGGAGTAGGCGGACCTAACCAGCCGGGGATCATCGGGTAGGAAGAGGGCTGGCAGGGGGCGGATGACGCGATGCGGCCCGTTCTCGGCGACCGCATAGGCGGCCCCCGGGGGGAAGGCGGCGCGAAGCGGGCCCGCGCCTTGCTGCACCGCGAGCATCTTGCCGCCGGCGTCGAGGAAGCGCAGCGAGAGGTCGAGCGCCTTGCCTGTCGCCTGGGCCGTCGCGGCGGCGCCCTCGAAGGCGAGGCGCACGCCCTCGGGCGCGTTCGCGCGACGCGCGATGAAGTAGGCGGGCTTCTCCACGCCCTCGGAGTCGCGCAGCGACGATGTCGCGCCCGGCCAGCCGTCGTTCAGGTGCCAAAGGACATAGCCCTCCTCGGGGCCGCGGGCGCGGACGCGGTCCAGCTGCAGGCGCAGGTCCTCGGCCTGGAGCCAGCGGCTGGCGAAGCCGAGCAGTTCCTCGCCCGGGTTGCGGAGGCCGGCCTCGCCCAATCGGCGCCCGAGCTCGAGCTCGCCCCCGCGCCCCTCGGGCCAACGGAGACCGTTGCCGAGCTTCCACCTGTCCGCCGTCAGGGGCGACGGGGCGGAGACGGCGGTGCGGACGGTCATGTCGCCCGAGCCCGGGGTCTCGCCGTAGGGAAGGTAGGTGACGTGAGGGAGGCGTCGCGCGACCAGGGCGCGGAGGCGCTGGTCGAAGAGCCGGACTTGGTCGGCGCGCACCTCGGCGGTCTCGCGCGCGTTACGCAGCCCGGGGATGACGTCCCCTTGGCGGTAACGCGCCGTCTCGGCGCTCCCGCTGATGGCGACGACGCAGGGGAAGCGCTGCAGGAAGCGGAGGTACGCATCCATCTCGCGCTCCGCCTCGGCCGCGAAGGCCTCGTCGCCCGGGAAAAGTCCGCGCACGAAGGGTAGCTCGACCCATACGGCGATACCGTTGCTCCAGGCTGACTCGAGCAGCTCCCCGCTGGCGACGCCGCCTCCACCCCAGATGCGGATGAGATTGAAGCTGTCATGGGCAAGGGCGTCCATGAGGTACCCCGACCTGCCGGCGGCATGGCGCGGGGTGCCGTAAGCGAGCTGGCTCGGGACCAGGGACACGCCCCTGATCGGCACGCGCTTGCCTCCGGAAACAAGGACGGCGGGCCGACCCGTAGCCCCGGGGTCGAGCCGGGTGTCCGTGCTCGCGTCGGCGTACAGGGATATGTCGCCCTGGATGAGTCGATGGCGGACGAGGGAATCGACCTCGAATCCTTCCGCTTCCAGCCAAGGCTCGAGCACAACGGTGGGCGCCTCGGATTTCTTCCCGAGCGAGAAGACCGGGCCTCGGGGGTCGGCGACGGTGAGATGCAGCGTGTGCCGGCCTGGAATCTCGGGAATCGCAACCGACGCGATTTCTCGCGGCTCCTCGGAAGCTGGCGTGCGCGCTCGCAGGCCAAGCCTACCCTTGGCGGGGGCGTCGACCTCGACCACCGCCTCGATGACGGCGTCCTTGCCCTTGGTCACACGACCCAGACCGATGAGGCGGTAGGGAAAGGGCGCATCGTCGATCTCCACGTTGAGCCACGCCGAGGCCAGCGGCGGGGCCACCTCGCTTCCGAAGATCATGCGCGGCGCCCGCACGGTCACGGGCGGGCCGTCCGGCAGGTTGCGAGGGAGAACCGCGTGTCGGCGGGCCGCCTCGGGGCCCGGCGCGAGCAAGCGTATCAGGAGGTCGTTCCGACCTTCCTTGACGTGCGGCTTGATCGAGAGACGGCTTCGCCCGATTTTCTCCTGCGAGAACGCCCGGTCGAGACGTCCGGCGAGCTGGCCGTTGACGTAGACCTCGGCGACCGGGCTCGAGCTGTCGGATACCAGGTCGAACCTTCCCTCGGGCAAGGCCTCCAGCTCGAAGGTCGTCGCGAGTTCCCAGTCGCGCTCCAGCAGCGCGCGCATGTCGGTTCCGGGGAGGAAGGGGTCGGGGGCGCCCTCCTTGCGAAGCTGGTCGACCAGCGAGAACGCCTGGTCACCCCACGGCGTGTTTTCCCATCCGACCGGTCTCCATGCCTCGGGGGTAGGGTTGGGATTCGCCTCCGTCGGCTCAACCACCGGGCGATGGAACCAAGGACGCTTCTCCAACGGGGAGCCGACCGCGACGGAGCAGGCCAGCGTCAGGAGAAGCGGCAGCAAACGCCTCATGCCTGGCGGAGGAGGCCGACGACCTCGCGCACCTTGGCGACGTCGGCCACCGGGATGGCGTCGGCCTCCCAGTCGGGCGCCGCGCCGAGGCTCACGGACGGCGGTCGGCGCTCCATGCGGGTGGCTTGGATGCCGCGCAGGGAGGCATGGACCTCGCGCACGCCGGTGCGGCGGACGAGCTCGAGGACGTTGGAGGGGTTGACGCCGCCGCCGGCGAGGATGGTCAGCCCCGCCGGCGCGGAGCGCACGAGCTCGGCGATGACGTCGGCGCCCGCGAAAGCCGAGGGCGCCTGGCCGGAGGTGAGGAGACGGTTGCAGCCGGTGGCGGCGACGTCCTCCAGCGCGCGCCGCTGGTCGGCCGCCCAGTCGAAGGCCCGGTGGAAGGTCACGGGACGTCCCTCCGCGAGGTCGACCAGCCGGCGGGTGGCCTCGACGTCGACCGTGGCGTCGGGCCGCAGCAGGCCGAGCACGAGGCCGTCGGCCCCGCCGCGCACGGCGTGGCGGATGTCGCGGCGCATGACCTCGAGCTCGTCGGCATCGTAGAGGAAGTCGCCGCCGCGCGGGCGGATCATGACGTGCACCTTGGCGCGCCCCAGGGCCTTGGCCGCCTCGATCGTGCCGAGGCTCGGGGTCGTGCCGCCTTCCGCGGTGTTCTCGCAGAGCTCGATGCGGTCGGCGCCCCCGGCGACGGCGGCCTTGGCCGAGGCGAGGGAGTAGGCGACGATCTCAAGCAGGACCATGCGGCGAGGCTCGTCTGTCGAGGGGGCGGAGGCAACCCCGCGTTGGGCTTGCCAGCGGCGGGGAAGGGGGCAGGGTGAGGGGGTTCCTTCCTAGGCAACACAGGGGAGCTCCGGTCGGCGGGGCTGAGATGCCGGGCCCGAGCCCGCGAACCCTCCGTACCTGATGCGCCGCTCGCGCCGTAGGAAGATGTGCCCGCCTCCGAGAGGCCGCCCCAGGTCGTTGCCGCCCCTTTCCATGGTCAACGACAAGCAGCCCACCGCCTTCCCCAAGTCCCGCCGCGTCCACGTGGCCGGGTCCCGTCCCGACATCCTCGTGCCGATGCGGGAGATCACCCTCGACCCGACCCGCCGCCACGACGGCCAGATGGTCCCCAACGCGCCGGTCCGCGTCTACGACACCTCCGGCGCCTGGGGCGACCCGGAGTTCCACGGCGACGTCGAGAAGGGGCTGCCGCCCATCCGCGCCGCCTGGATCGCCGAGCGCGGCGACACCGAGGTCATCGACGGCCGCGCGGCCCAGCCGATCGACGACGGCTACCTGTCGGCCGCCCACGCCGCCGGCGCCGCCCGCGCGACGAGCAGCCGCAACCGCCTCGTCCACTTCGACCGCGCCGGCCGCCAGGTCCTCCGCGGGAAGCCCGGCGCCCGCCCCACCCAGCTCGCCTACGCCCGCCGCGGCATCGTGACGCCCGAGATGGAGTTCGTCGCCATCCGCGAGAACCTTCGCCTGCGCGAGGCCGCCGAGGCCGGCCGCCGCGACGCCCCCGGCTTCCAGCACCCCGGCCAGTCCTTCGGCGCCGCCATCCCGAGCGAGATCACCCCGGAGTTCGTGCGCGACGAGATCGAGCGCGGCCGCGCCATCCTGCCCGCCAACATCAACCACCCCGAGCTCGAGCCGATGATCATCGGCCGCAACTTCCTGGTGAAGATCAACACCAACATCGGCAACTCCGCCGTGGCCTCGTCCATCGAGGAGGAGGTCGAGAAGATGCGCTGGTCCGTGCGCTGGGGCGGCGACACGCTGATGGACCTCTCGACGGGAAAGAACATCCACCAGACGCGCGAGTGGATCCTCCGCAACTGCCCCGTGCCCGTCGGCACCGTGCCCATCTACCAGGCGCTGGAGAAGGTCGGCGGCCGGGCCGAGGCCCTCACCTGGGAGATTTTCCGCGACACGCTCGTCGAGCAGGCGGAGCAGGGCGTCGACTACTTCACCATCCACGCGGGCGTCCGCCTGGCCTACATCCCGATGACCGCGCGCCGCGTCACGGGCATCGTCTCCCGCGGCGGCTCCATCATGGCCAAGTGGTGCCTGCACCACCACAAGGAGAACTTCCTGTACGAGCGCTGGGACGAGATCTGCGACCTGATGGCGGCCTACGACGTCAGCTTCTCCATCGGCGACGGCCTCCGCCCCGGCTCCATCGCCGACGCCAACGACGAGGCGCAGTTCGCCGAGCTCAAGTGCCAGGGCGAGCTCACCACGCGCGCCTGGGAGCGCGGCGTCCAGGTCATGAACGAGGGCCCCGGCCACGTGCCGATGCACCTCATCAAGGAGAACATGGAGAAGCAGCTCGAGTGGTGCCACGAGGCGCCCTTCTACACCCTCGGGCCGCTCACGACCGACATCGCCCCCGGCTACGACCACATCACCTCGGCCATCGGCGCCGCCATGATCGGCTGGTACGGCACCGCCATGCTCTGCTACGTGACCCCCAAGGAGCACCTCGGCCTGCCCGACAAGGACGACGTCCGCGACGGCGTCATCGCCTACAAGATCGCCGCCCACGCGGCCGACCTCGCCAAGGGGCACCCGGCCGCCCAGGTCCGCGACAACGCCCTCTCCAAGGCGCGCTTCGAGTTCCGCTGGGAGGACCAGTTCGCCCTGGCCCTGGATCCCGAGCGGGCGCGCGAGTTCCACGACGAGACCCTGCCGCAGGACGGCGCCAAGACCGCCCACTTCTGCTCCATGTGCGGCCCCTCCTTCTGCTCGATGCGCATCACCGACGACATCCGCCGGATGGCCGACGCCCAGGGCGTCGCCGCCGAGGAGGTCCTCAAGGCCGGCATGGAGTCGAAGGCCCGCGAGTTCCGCGAGGGCGGCGGCGAGATCTACAAGTGAGCCGGCGCGCGACCGAGCCCGAGGTGCGCTCCTCGACCGCGTGGTATGACAGCCCGCGGCACTACGACATGGTGTACGACGACTACACCAAGCCCGAGACCCGCTTCCTCGAGGCCATGCTCCGCCGGCACGGGCCGCCCGCCGAGGGCCCCCGCCGCGTCCTCGAGCCCGCCTGCGGCTCGGGCAGGCTGGTCGAGTCCCTCGCCCGCCGTGGCCACCGCGTCTGGGGCTTCGACCTCAACGAAAACCAGCTCGCCTACGCGCGGGCGCGACTGCGCCGCCGCTGCCTGCGCGGCGTCCTCTGGCAAGACGACCTCGCGGGCTTCGAGATTCCCAAGGGCGCGGGGGGCTTCGACCTCGCCCACTGCCTGGTCAGCACCTTCAAGTACGTCCTGACCGAGGCGGACGCCGTCCGCCACCTCCGCAAGGTCGCGGCGGCCCTGCGTCCGGGCGGCCTCTACGTCCTCGGCCTGCACCTGACCGACTACGCCAACCCCGCGCCCGACCATGAGCGCTGGGCCGCGACCCAGGGCCGGACAAGCGTCGTCAGCGACACCTGGTCCGCGCCGGCCAACCGACGGACGCGCACCGAGGCCATGCGGACGCGCATGCGGATTCGCGAGGGCGAGCGCTCCTGGGTCACGGAGACCGAATGGACCTTCCGCACCTACGGGCCCGGCCAGCTGAGGGACCTCCTTCGCAAGGCGCCCGCGCTCGAGCTCGTCGCCTGCCACGACTTCCATTACGACGTCACGGAGACGCGCGAGCTCGACCTGAGCTCGACCGACATCGTCCTGGTGCTCCGCCGGAAGGCCTGATCAGGCGTCCTTCTCGTCCTCCGACTCCTTCTTCTCGGGGGCGGGGGCGGCGTCGCCCTTGGCCGGGGCGGCGGCGCGGGCGGCCGCGGCCTTGTCGATGAGGGGCTTGAGGGCGGGATTGGCGGCGAGCATGGCGTCGTCGCGCAGCTTCTCGCGCGCGGCGCGGAGCTCGCGGGCCTTGGCGTAGAGCGCGTCGACCTCGGCCTTGGGCTTCTTGGCGGCCTTGGCCTCCTTGGCGACGCGGTAGGCGTCATCCTCCGCCTTGAGGGCGGCGGCGACCTGGGGCTGCTTGTTCGCCTTGGCGCGGGCGTTGCGAAGCTGTTTCTGCTCCTCGGGCGTCAGCGCCGACTTGGCGGGAGCGGTCGGGGCTGCCGGGGTGACGGCCGGGGCCGCGGGGGCGGGCGTCGCCGCGGGGGCGGCGGGGGCGGCGTCCTCGGCGATTAGGGCGAGGGGGGCGACGAGGAGGGCGAGGAGGGCGGGGCGCATGGGGAAATTCCTAGACAGGCTGCGAAGGGTGACAAGCCCCCAAACAAAAGACCCCGCCGAACGGCGGGGTCTTGGTCAGATGACGGATGCCTTAGGCGCCGGCAGGAGCCTCGGCGGCGTCCTTCTTCTTGCGCTCGGGGCGGGGGCCCTTGCCTTCGCCGTCCTTC
>CAIPVK010000207.1 GCA_903868455.1 uncultured Opitutia bacterium | reverse complement strand
TGCCCGCGAACCTCGCCATCGTGGCCGGGAAGGACGAGTTCCTCGTCGACCGGGAGGCCCGCCGCCGCTTCGAGGCGGCACGGGCCGCCGCCGGCGCGGACGCCGACGCCGAGGTGGTGGACGGCTTCCTGCGCGTCGTGGGCGACGCCCCCGCCATCGAGGGCCGCGTGCGCGAGGCCCTCACCTCCCTCGGCCTCTTCGGCGGGTCCAAGGTCGTCTGGATCCGCAACCTCAACTGGCTCGAGCTGCCCAAGAACCAGGCCGGCTCGGAATCGGTGGCCGAGATCCTGGGCGAGCACCTCGTGCCGCTCATCGCGGGCGTCGACCCGGCCGTGCGCCTCGTCGTCTCGCTCTGCCCCGTCAACCGCGTCCGCAAGGAGTTCAAGGCGCTCGCCGCCGCCGCGGGCGAGCTGCACGACATCCCCGACCCGACGCCCGAGTTCCTCGCCGAGCTCGCCGAGCGCGGGCTCCGCGACGCCGGCGCCAAGGCGGGGCGGGGCGCGGTCGAGGCCCTGCTCGGGCGCGTGACCGGGTCGACGCGAGCCCTGCTCAACGAGTGCGAGAAGCTCGCCGTCCACGCCGGCCCCGGCGGCACCGTCACGGCGGAGGACGTCCGGACGCTCACGCCCGTCTTCGGCGAGTCCGACCTCTTCGAGCCCGTCGAGGCCGTGCTCGCGGGCGACCTGCCCTGGACGCTCGCCGCGCTCGACCGCTACTTCTTCCACAACGACTCGCCCCGGCCGCTCCTCGCGTCGCTGCTCAACCGCATCCGCCTGCTCATCCAGCTTCGCGCCCTCGCCGACGCCGGCGTCCTCCGCCTCGGCCCCTCGGGCGTGGCCGAGCGCGAGCTCAAGGCCGCCGCCGCCCGCTTCGGCCCGCTCCACGGCGACGCCTCCGCCAAGCTGCCCACCAACCCGTTCGGGCAGAACCCCTGGTACCTCGGGACCAAGGTCGCCCCCGACGCCCACCGCTTCACGGTGCGCGAGCTCTCCGACCTCCAGGCCGACCTCGTCGCGGTCTACGCCTGCGGCGACGAGGCCGCCGCCTTCCGCGACGCCTGCCTCCGCCTCCTCGGCCGCCGCCGCGCCGCCGCCTGACCTTCCCATGGATACCGTCCCCAACGTCCTCGCCGACCGTTACGCCTCCGCCGAGCTGCGCGCCCTCTGGTCCCCCCGCGGCCGCGTCATCCTCGAGCGCGAGTTCTGGATCGCGGTGCTGCGCGCCCAGCGCGACCTCGGCCTGCCGGTGCCCGAGGGCGCGGTCGAGGCCTACGAGCGCGTCAAGGACACCGTCGATCTCGACGACATCCGCCGCCGCGAGGAGGTCACCCGCCACGACGTCAAGGCGCGCATCGACGCCTTCTGCGCCCTCGCCGGCCATGAGCACATCCACAAGGGCCTGACCAGCCGCGACCTCACCGAGTCCGTCGAGCAGCTCCAGCTGCACCGCTCCCTCGTCCTGCTCCGCGCCAAGGCCGTGGCCGCCGCCGCCGCCCTCGCGCGGCGCGCGACCGAGTCCCGCGATCTCCTCCTCGCCGCCCGCACCCACAACGTCGCCGCCCAGCCCACCACGGTCGGCAAGCGCTGGGCGATGTTCGGCGAGGAGTGCCTGCGCGGCGTCGCCGCCCTCGACGCCTGCCTCGGCGCCTTCGCCGCGCGCGGCCTGAAGGGCGCGGTCGGCACCCAGCTCGACGCGCTGACCCTCCTCGGCGGCGAC
>CAIPVK010000206.1 GCA_903868455.1 uncultured Opitutia bacterium | reverse complement strand
GCCAACCCCCGCTTGGACTCGCGGACGAACCCGAGCCAGGCCTTGCCCACCCTGCCGGCGGCCAGGGGCAGGGCGGCGGCCTTCTCCAGCGCCTGGGTGGCGTTGAGGCCGTCGCGGTAGAAGAGGCGGTGGAGGGCCTTGGCGTCCTCGATCTCGGCTTCGGCGAAGCCGGCGCGCGAGAGCCCGACGCGGTTGACCATCTTGGTCTCGGCGGGGTTGCCGTCGGCGATGACGAAGGGCGGGACGTCCTGCACGAGCTTGGAGCAGGCCGCGACCATGGCGTGGTCGCCGATGCGGCAGAACTGGTGGACGCCGGCGTTCCAGCCGACGTTGACATGGTCGCCGACGACCACGTGGCCGCCGAGGGCGGAGTGGCTCGACATCACGAGATGGTTCCCGACGACGCAGTCGTGGGCGACGTGGGCGTAGGCGAGCAGCGTGTTGTCGTCCCCGAGGACCGTCCACTCGCCCTCCTGGGTGCCGAGGTGGATGCTCACGTACTCGCGGAACGTGTTGCGCGCGCCGACCCGGAGGCCGGGTTTGCCGGGCCGCGCCTTCATGTCCTGGGTGCGCCCGCCGACGACGGCGAAGGGGAAGACCTCGCAGCCCGGGCCGAGCGTGGTCAGGCCCTCGACGCAGGCGTGGTGGTGGAGGACGCAGCCGTCGCCGAGGGTGACGTCGGGACCGACGTAGGCGTAGGCCCCGACGGCCACGCCCGCGCCGAGCTTGGCGCCCGGCTCGACGATGGCGGTGGGATGGATGGCCGCGCCCACGGGCTCAGGCCTCCGCGCCGCTGTCGGCGATGGTGAACATGAGGTCGGCCGAGGAGACGGGCTCGCCGGCCACGAGGCACTCGCACTCGGCGCAGGCGATCTTGCCGCGGACCTTGGTCAGCTTGGCGCGGATCTCGAGCGTGTCCCCGGGCGTCACCGCCTTGCGGAACTTCACCTTGTCGGCGCTCATGAAGAAGACGACCTTGGGCGTGCTCTCGCCCTGGAGCTGGTTGAGCATGATGAGGCCGGCCACCTGGGCCATGGCCTCCACCTGCAGCACGCCGGGCATGACGGGCATGCCGGGGAAGTGGCCCTGGAAGAAGGGCTCGTTGATGGTCACGTTCTTGATCGCGACGATGCTCTCCTTCTCGAGCTTCAGGACGCGGTCGACCATCACGAAGGGGTAGCGGTGGGGCAGGTGGTTGAGGATCTGCCGGATGTCGAGCGCGTCGCCCACCGGGGCCTGCACCTTGGGCTCGGCGGCCTTGGCGGGCTTGGCCTTGCCGGACTTGGAGTCGAGCCACTGGCGGCGGACGGCCGCGGCGAGGCGGGCGTTGAGCGCGTGGCCCGGGCGGACGGCGATGATGTGGGCCTTGATCGCCACGCCCGCGAGCGAGAGGTCGCCGACGATGTCGAGGATCTTGTGGCGGACGAGCTCCTCGCGGAAGCGCAGGGGCTCCTTGGAGATGATCTTGTCGCCCTTGAGGACGATGGCCGAGTCGAGCGAGCCGCCCTGGATGAGGCCCTTCTTGAGCAGGGCCTCGATGTCCTCGTAGACGGTGAAGGTGCGCGCGGGGGCGACCTGGGACTCGTAGGTCTCGGGGTCGAGGTCGACGGTCAGGTGCTGGGTGTGGATGCCGCGGTCGTCGGCCGAGGTGCAGGTCACGCGGAAACCGTCGTGGGGCAGGGCGACGATCGAGCGGCCGCCGTCCGTGATGGTGATGGGCGCCGTCAGGGCGAAGACCTCGCGGGGCTTGTCCTGGGTGACGATGCCGGACTGGCGGATGAGGGTCGTGAAGGGGCGGGCCGAGCCGTCGACGATGGGGGGCTCGGAGGCGTCGAGCTCGACCACGGCGTTGTCCACCCCCATGCCGGCGAGGGCCGAGAGCACGTGCTCGATGGTGTGGAGCTTGATGTGGTCGTGGGCGACGGTGGTCTTGCGCTCGACCTCGGTGACCATGTCGGAGACGGGCCGGACCTCGGGCTTGCCGTGGAGGTCGGCGCGGCGGAAGACGATGCCCGTGTCGGGCGCCCCGGGGTGGAGGGTCAGGGTGACGTCCTGCCCCGTGTGGAGGGACTTGCCCTTCAGGGACACCTGACGCTCAAGGGTTTGCTGCTTCATGGGCCTCCCTTGGTTATCGGGGGTGACGGCTGGGTGACAAGCCCCCGTTTTCCACCCGGGGCTTGCCTTGCCCGGGGTATTGGGGGACTTTCGGGCATGCGTTCCCTGCGCCTCCTCCTCGCGGCCCTCGGCCTCGCCCTCGCCGCGACCTCCCCCGCCCAGACGTCCCTGACCCGGGCCAAGGACGCCGACGAGCCCCTGCAGTCGCTCGGCGCCGAGCGACTCAATCTCAGCCTCCAGAAGTTCAAGGAGCTGGCCGCGCGACAGCCCTCGCTCCACGTCTCGCCCTCGGGCAACCTTGCCTACAAGTGCGCCCGTCCCGTCCGCCCCGCGGCCGGCCGCGTCGTCGGCGAGGACAACTCCACCTTCATCGCCCCCGCGCCCCAGCCCCTCGCCAACACCTTCGCCCTCCATTCCCGCCCGACGGCCACCCGCAAGCTCTACCTCGACTTCGACGGCCATGTCATCACCGGCACGGATTGGAACGTCGACTTCACCGACCCCATCACCGTCGCCGCCTTCGACATCGACGGCAACCCCGCCGTCTTCTCGGACGAGGAGCGCGCCATCATCCAGCAGGTCTGGCGCCGCGTGGCCGAGGACTTCGCGCCCTTCGACATCGACATCACCACCGAGGACCCCGGCGTCGACGGTATCATCTCCAACGCGCCCGGCGACCTGAACATCGGCGTGCGCGCCCTCATCGGCGACGACGCCGCCTACATCGGCGAGGATCCCGCGGGGCTCCTCGGACTCGCCCTTGTGGGCTCCTTCGGCGGCGAGCTCGACAACCCGGCCCTCGTCTTCTCCGTCGCCCATGGCGCGGACTACGCCCAGATCGCCGACACCGTCTCGCACGAGGTCGGCCATACCCTCGGCCTCGCTCACCACGGCAGCGATGTCGACGGCGAATACTACGGCGGCCACGGCATCTGGTCCCCCATCATGGGCTCCGGCCCCTCGGACTCGGTCTCTCAGTGGAGCCGCGGCGACTACGCGGGCGCGACCAACCCCACCCAGGATGACATCGCGGTCATCACCGACCCCGCCACCGGCTTCGGCTTCATCCCCCTCGCCGCCTCGGACCATCCCGTCAACCAAGCCGCGGCCGACGCGGAGGCGCTCATCGACCCGAACGACGTCATGAACGGCACGCTCAGGTCCGGCGCCGACACCGCCTGGTACAAGTTCGCCGCCAGCGCCGGCGCCGCGACCTTCACCGGCTCGGTCGCCTCGCTGGGGCCCAACCTCAAGCTCGGCCTGAGCATCCGCGACGCCGCGGGCAACCTCGTCGCCTCGTCGCCCGCCGGCCTCGCCCCCCTCTCCGCCTCGCTCTCGGCCAATCTCCCGGCCTCCGGCTTCTACTACCTGGTGGTCGACGGCATCGGCTACCTGGACGTGGACACCGGCTTCACGGATTACGCCTCGATCGGCCGATTCTCCGTCACCGGCACCTGGCAGCTCAACCGCCCGCCCCTCGCCTCCACCGCCGGCAGCGGCCCGCTCCTCGGCAAGGCCCCCCTGCGCGTGACCTTCGACGGCCGCGGCTCGTTCGACCCCGATGGCACCATCGCCTCCTACGCCTGGGCCTTCTCGGATGGTCAGGTTGCGGCCGGCGCGACCCCCGTCGTGACCTTCGCGACCCCCGGCGTCCGCACCGCCACGCTCACCGTGACCGACAACAGCGGCGGCGTGCATTCGACTGAGGTCGCCGTCACCGCCACGGCGGGCGCCTCCTTCGCCCGCCCGATGTCCGTCGTCTCCGCCAAGGCCGCCTGGGCCTCGTCCAGCCGCACCTCGGGCCGCGCCACCGCCACCTTCCGCGTGGTCGACTCCGCCGGTCGTCCTCTTCCCGGCGTGCTCATCACGGCGACCGTCTCCGGCCTCGAGGATGGCACCCTGACCGCCGTCACCGACCGCGCGGGCAACGCCACGGTCTCGACCTCGGCCATCCTCGCGCGCGCCCGCGGCACCGCGACCTTCACCGTGCGCTCGGCCACGCTGACGCCGTACGAGTACCAGCCCTCGCGCAACAAGGCCTCGTCCGCGACGCTTCGCCGCTGAGCGAGTTGTTCACAGCGGCGCACCCCGCTTGACTCCCGCCTCCGCGCGGGAGACTGTCGGCGCGTGCTCCTGGTCATCGACAACTATGACTCCTTCACGTACAACCTGGTCCAGTACTTCGGCCAGCTC